>JBGPMX010000443.1:0-4849 GCA_041487215.1 Planctomycetia bacterium
CCATGGGTTATTCTCTAGTGCTCTACCCCGTGACACTCCTGCGGCTTGCCATGCGGAGCGTCCAGGACGGGCTCGACGAGATCAAGCGGGCGCGATCGCAGCGCGGTCTCATCGCACGCATGCAGACCCGGCAGGAGTTGTACGATATCCTCGCGTACGCCGATTACGATCGGCGGGATCAGTCCTACTTCCAACCCGACAAGGCCAAATGAGCGACGCACCATACAGTCCCGGGCTCGAGGGCGTGATCGCGGGCGAGACAGCTGTCTCATCGATCCTCGGCGGACTCCAGTACCGCGGCTACCCGATCGAGGAGCTGGCGGAGCAGGCGACCTTCGAGGAGGTAGCGTACCTGGTTCTGTACGGCGAGCTGCCGAGTGCGGCGCAGCTGGCCGATTTCAAGGGACGCGTGGCGCGGCAGCGCGCCGTGCCGAACGAGGTCATTGAGATCCTGCGACTCATCCCCAACGCGGCGTCCGCGATGGACGTGCTTCGCACCGGGGTCAGCGCGCTCGGGCACTTCGACCCGGAACCGGACGACAACAGCCACGACGCGAACCTGCGCAAAGCGGAGCGGCTGCTCGCGCGTATCCCGACGATCATCGCGGCGCGGCACCGGCTCAAGCACGGGCAGCAGCCGATCGCGCCGCGCAACGACCTCGGCCACGCCGCCGCGCTGCTGGCCATGCTGAGCGGTAAGGAGCCGCCGGCCATGGACGCCCGCGCGCTCGACGTCTCACTCATCCTCTACACCGAGCACGAATTCAACGCGTCCACGTTCGCCTGCCGCGTCACTGCCTCGACCCTCTCCGATCTCTACTCGGCAGTGACCTCCGGAGTGGGCACGCTCAAGGGGCCGCTGCATGGCGGGGCCAACGAGGAAGCGCTCAAGATGCTCCTGCTCGTGGGCGGGCCCGAGAAGGCCGACGCGTGGATCCACCAGGCGCTCGCCGAGAAGCGGCTCGTCATGGGATTCGGCCACCGCGTCTACAAGACCGTGGACCCACGCGCCGAGATCATCAAACGCTACTGCAAGCAGCTGGCCGAGACACGCGGCGACACGAGCCTCGAGAAGACCGCGGCGGTCATCGAGAACGTGGTCAAAGAGAAAAAGGGACTGCCGGCAAACGTCGATTGGCCGGTCGCCCGGCTCTACCACTACCTGGGCCTGGACATTGAGGTCTACACGCCGCTCTTCGTGGTCGCGCGCGTCGCCGGCTGGTCGGCCCACGTCATCGAGCAGCTGGACAACAATCGCATCTACCGGCCGATGGGCAAGTACGTCGGGCCCGCCACGCGCCACGTGCCGCCGATCGCGAAGCGCGGCGAAGGGCGAAAGGCGAGCAGCGCGGGTCGCCCGGCGGGCGAGAACCGCAAGCCGGCCGCCCAGAGCAAGACGGCCGATTCGAACGTGAAAAGCCGGAAATAAGAAAGTCGAGAGTCCAGAGTCGAGAGCTCAGAGCCCGCGCTCGGGCGACGCCCCCCACGCCTGCCAGGAAGCGTGGAGAGTTGAAGGTTGAGCGTCCCACCGCCCCTCCCACCGGGTGCACCGCCCCTCACCCACGCGCTTCACCGCCCCTCACCCCCAACCTGGGCTGATGAAAAGCCCGCGCTTTCTGGCGGGATTCCGGGTTCCGTCCGAACCACTAACTCGGTACGAAACTGTTGCGCCCCGCGCCGTTGATACCCCCCCTTCCCCCCCTTGCCAAGGGGGGGACAAGGGGGGGTATCAGCGCAACAAAACCGGCATAAGAACCCGATGCACATTTTCATCAGCCCAGGGTTGGGGGTGAGGGGCGGTGAACACGGGGGTGAGTGAACGCGGGGAAGGCATAAACCGGACAGGAGGGCTAGCGGGCGCCGCTACAGCCAGCCTTCAGAAGACGCACGAGCAGCGTCTCGTTGACGACGCCGCGGAACCGGACCTTTCCCTCGATCTCAACGACCGGAACGCAAGCGTCGTAGCGCGCGCAGAGCGCTGGATCGGCGTCGATATCCACCACGGTGATCGCCAGCGCGTGCGTCGAGCGATACTTCTCGAGCAACGCCTTCGCCTCTTCGCAGAGGTGACATCCCGCGCGCGAGTACAAGACGACGGGGCGGGATGCCGGCTGGCTGGTTCGACCGAGGAAAGACATACGGGCGGAGGCGGCGCCAACGCGGGCGACGTCAAAAGTCGGCAGCAACGAGCCGCTCGACATTTCCAAGTACTTGCCAGGTTTTGCGATCGATCGAATCGGTCACCGCGCGGCAGACTGCTTGCCTGATACCCAGCCATTGCATTAAGTACGATCGCTGCGCAGGGAGTAAGTCAACTTAAAAGTCGTCGGCACGGGCGTCCCGCGCAAAGCCGGCGCCGAACGGCGAGTTGGCAGCGGCGGCGCTACTTGGCGACCGGCGCCTGGGCCGTCGCCACCGTGGCGGGAGCGACGGGCGCACCGGTCACCGCGACGTTCGCGCTGTTCTCCGCGGTCGGCATGGCCAGGAACGTCTTCACCGGGGCGCCGTCCGCGGCGTTCCACAACCGCACCTCGCCGTCCCAGCTGCCCGTGGCAATGAGCTTGCCGTCGCGGCTGACCGTGACCGCATAGACCCAGTCGTTGTGCCCCTGCAAGGCGCGCGTCTGCTGGCCGTTCGCCGGGTTGAACTCCCGCGCCGTCTTGTCGGCCGAGCAACTCAGGAGCTGGCTGCCGTCGGGAGTGAACAGCAGGCGGAAGATCGCCATGCCGTGCCCGCCGATGTCGCGGACCTTCTTGGCATCGTTGTGCGGATCCCAGATCTTGATCACCTTGTCCCCGCCCGCGCTGGCCACCGTCTTGCCGTCCTTCGCGAACGCTACCGCGTAGACCGGCTCGGTGTGCTCCGGGAAGGTCGCCACCGATTCCCCCTTGGCAAGATCGAACAGCTTGGAGGTTTTGTCGCGACTGGCCGAGACCAGGTAGCGGCCGTCGGGGGAGAAGTCGAGATCGAGCACCCAGTCGGCGTGGTCTTCGATCGTCTTGGCCAGCCGGCCGGTGGCCATGTCCCAGACGCGGATGATTCGGTCGGCGCCGCCGGCGGCGAGCAGCTTCGAGTCGGGGCTGAAGGCGAGCGCAAAGACGGTGTCCTCGATCTCGACCAGGTCCCGCAGCGGCTCTCCCGTGGCCGCGTCCCAGAGCCGCACGACGCCGGACTGCGCCGGCGTGCCGCTGGCCGTCGCGATCCACCAGCCGTTCGGGCTATACCGTATCGCGTGCGTCCGCTCGGGCAGTCCTTGCAGCCGCTTGACGAGCTTGCCGCTGGCCGCGTCCCAGAGCAGCACCTCGTGATAGCCGCCCGACGCGATCTGGCTACCGTCCGGGCTGAACGCGAGCGCGGTCACGGCGATCGGCGCGGGATACACCGCCGGCGCCACGTTGGCATTCTTCGCGCGGGGCACGATGGCGAGCAGCTGCGCCGAGGTGGCCGGCCCGTCGAACTTCGCCCCCTGCTCGACCCACCGCGTGATCAAGGCAATCTCGTCCTTGGTTAGGGCGTCTTCCTTGTACGGCATGCGCGGCTCGGCGTCCGGCTGGATCGAATCGACCAGCGGGCTCTCGTCCGGTTTGCCGGGCACGATCACCGGGTCGTTGCCGATCCCCTTGAGGAGCGCGTCGAAGGTGTTCATGCTGAGCCCGGCCTTCGGCTTGTCGGCGCCGTGGCAGCCCAGGCAACGCTGGGTGAGCACCGGGGCCACATCGCGGACGAAGCTGATGTCGCCGGACGCCGGCTTGACATCGTCGGCCCGAGCCAGGGGGGCGAGCGGTGCCAGGACCACGCAGAAGCAGAAAAGGCATTTCATAGAAAGGAGTCCTCGATCCTCAGTGCGTGGAACAAAACCCGAGCAAGGTCAAGCCCGAGCCGCGTAACTTCGGCCCGCCAGGCGGTTTTGTGGGTTGCTTCAAGTTGTCGCGGGCGCGAGCGCCGCACCGCACTTCATGCAGAACCGAGCATCGCGCGCGTTGGCCGCGCGGCAGCTACGGCAAGTCACCTGCGAACCCGAACCGGCCGAACCCTCCGCAATCCCCTGCGAGACGGCGCGCGCGATCGTCCGCACTCCCTGCTGGGTCCCCTGCGCCAGGTCGTCGAAAGTGTCTCGGGCCACCGGCGTGAGCTCGCGTGCCTGGTAGCGAAAGATCGCGCCCAGGAAGGCAAACTGCGTGATCATGCCGCCCAGGCCCAGCAGCGGAAGGCCGATGATCGCACACCAGAAGTAGCGGGGAAACGCGGAACTCCCGAACGCTGACACAAAGCTGCCGATGCCGATCGCCGTCAGCACCAGCCCGACGAGCGCGACGAGCGGGCCGACCAGGCGGAGCACCCCCCGCAGTGCCGCGTGCCGGGGATCGTCCTTCATCCCGCTGTTCATGGTTGAGCCTCTCGGTTGCGTGCTTTCGCACTCGGCGTCGACCACGGGGACCGACCAACGAGCGAAACGGCTTGTGCGACGACGAGCGGCATGGTCATTCTTCAGTCGGGCGGTGACGGCGGAGACGGCGGCGGGTCAGGCCCCGGCGGCGCGCCGGGCTCACGGTTAGGACTTCGATTATAGACGCTCGGCGGTGCCGCTCAAAGGGTTTGTCCGGCGAGGTACTGGGTCAGTTTGAGGAACGACCCCCCCTTCCCCCCCTTCGCAAGGGGGGGGACAAGAGGGGTAGCAGCCAAACTGACCCAGTACCTCCGGCGAGAACCGTGGGGGGGATCCGCCGAAGACTTCCGAAGTCTCGCGGCCCATCAATTGGACTTCTCTGCTTTTCTCCGGAGCTGGGCCGCCTGGCGGTAGTGCGCGAGCGCCTCGTTGTCCTTGCCCTCGGCGTGCAGCCGCTCGGCC
>JBGPMX010000444.1:0-4845 GCA_041487215.1 Planctomycetia bacterium
CCCTACCCCCCCTTCGGAAGGGGGGGACGACCGCGCACGGCGGTGGTGCGAGCTCCCGATGTCCCCGCACCACTCACTCCTCACCTTTGAGCTCCTCGAGGGTGAAGACGGAGCGCAGCGCGCAGCCGATGCCGGCCAGCTTGGCGGCGCCCCCCTGCTGGCGATCGATCACGCACAGCACGTGCTCGATGACGAGCCCAAGCTGCCGCATGGCGTGGGTCGACGCCACCACTTGTCCGGCGGTCGTGATGACGTCCTCGATGACGACGATTCGGTCGCCCTGACTGAAGCCGCCTTCCACGAGGTTCATGGTTCCGTAGTCCTTGGCGGCCTTGCGCACGAAGAGACACGGCTTGCCGGTGCGGAGCGCGAGCGCTGTAGCGAGCGGGATGCCGCCGAGCTCGAGTCCGGCGAGGCGGTCGAAGTCGGCCGGCAGCAGCGGCTCGAGCTCAGCCGCGACGGCGGCGAGGATCTGCGGGTCGCTCTCGAAGCGGTACTTGTCCCAGTAGAACGAGCTGGTCTGGCCGGAGCGGAGCTGGAAGCTTCCAGTGAGATAAGCCGATCGCCGAACGGCGCGGGCCAGGTCCGCCTTGTCCACGGATGCATCTCCTGCACGAGGTCCGCCGAGGGCCGTTTCTTCGCACGCCGTTCACGATACCCGGCGCGGTCTGCGGATGGAACGCCTCGGGCAGTCTCCTGATTCCCGATGGTGCAGTGGGGTGGCACGTCCCTGAGGCTTTGCGAAGGGCGTGCGGGTGGGGTGTAGCGGCATTTCTCCGAAACGCTGAAGCGGGCCTCGGCGAGGCCCGCCTACACTCACGCCCGTCGAAGACTCCGGGGCGTGCCACCCAAGCTGACGACACCACCGAGTCAGCGGTAGTGGGTCAGTTTGAGAATCGACCCCCCCTTCCCCCCCTTAGCAAGGGGGGGACAAGGGGGTATCAGCCAAACTGACCCACTACCCAGTCAGGGGTCGCATTGAACTGGGCCGGTTTCTGCGACATGATAAGAGGAGTGCGAAGAGCGGCATGGAGTGCTTCGGGGCGGATCGAACCGTGAAGAAATACAACACCAGGCGCGTGTCGCTTGCCGGGTTCCTGGCCAGTGGGTTTACGATTCTGGCGGGGCTCCTGGTGAGCCTCGTCGTGGTGATGCTCTTCGCCGATTCCCCGGGGCTGTACGCGGTGCTTGTCGCGGCGACGTTCGGCCTGATCACACTCATTCCGGTCCGCGCGCTCCAGACCCCCGAGGCACCGGGTCCAAAGAAGTTCACGCGGTGGAAGTGGCGCTGGCGCTGGCGCAGCCGTAGGCAACGCGCGGCGAGCCAGCGGAAGCACTGGATGCGCAAAGCGGGGCAATCCGATCACCGCCCGTTCGGTACTCCCGAGCTGCCACGTCCCTCGACCTTCGTCGCCGCGCCGCGCAAGCCGACCGGGCCGTAGCGGCGTCTTGTTGCGGCGGCTCTGCGTCGTTCTTTTTGCGCGCGGCCAGTGACCGGATCGCTCGTGCATCCCGCGACTTCTGCCGAAACTCTGACGCCGGCCGGGTCGTCGCTGGCCGGAGCGCTCGACCGTCTCTGGTCGGACCTGCCGCGACTGCGCGCGATCCTTCCGGGCGGCCCGAGCTCGTCGACGTTCCTGTCGCACGCCGCGGCGCTGCGTTTCCTGCTGCACGCAGGGGGGGACCGGCCCCTTCTGACGGGGCTGGTAGGGGGGGCCAGTTGCGGCAAGAGCACGATCTTCGACAGTCTGGTCGGCGACCGACTGAGCCGGATCCATTACCAGCCGCACTCGAGCTTCGGCCCGATCCTGTACGCGCACGAGGCGCACCGCGCACGGTTGCTGCCGGCGGGGCTGCGCCGCTTCTTGCCCGAGTTTCGGGCGGTCGAGATCGAGCCCGATGCGGAGCCGGTGTCGGGGCAACCGGACACGATCTCGCTCGCGTTCCACTCCGACCCGGTCTGGCGTGGCGTGGCGCTGGTGGATCTACCGGACATGTCGAGCGAGAGTGCGCGGCGCGAAGGGTGGCAGGTGCGCCGGTTGATGCCGTGGCTCGATCTGGTGATCTGGGTCGTCGATCCCAACGATTATCTGTTCGAGGACCTGTACATCGATTTGATCGACGAGGTGGCGTCCTCGGGGCAGCACGCGATCGTGGTCGTGAATGACATCCACGGGCAGGTGGGGGCGGGCAACCGGGTGCTGGCGGATCGGGTCGCGCAGTTTCGCGCCGCCGCCTCGTTCGTGCTGCCGCGGCTGGAGTGCAGCGCGCGGGATCCGTACCCGCTCTTCAACGGCCAGGACGATTTCGCTCGGCTGCGCGGCCGGGTGGGCGGCTTCACATCGCGCCGGCCGCTCGGGCCGCTGGTCGCGCGCGTGCGCCGCGAGGCCGGGCGCGTGCAGCAGGCGAACGAGGAGTGGGCACGGCGCGTGCGCGAGCTGAGCGTGCAGCTCGAGCGGCGGGTGGGCCGCGCGCGCAAGCCGATGCTCGCCTCCGCGCCGATCCTCTCGGTGCTGCCCGAGCCCGCGCGTGAGGAGCTCGAGCGGCTGCGCAACCGCCTCTCGCTCTGGCACCACGGCAAACGACTCTTCGGTGCGCTGCGCGCCCCGAGCCGGCTCCTGAGCCGCAAGGTGGTGCAGCGCTTCCAGGTGTCGCCGGCCGATCTCGACACCGGGCCGCTCTACCGGCACCTGATCGGCGCGCTCAAGGAGTTGGGCATCGACCTGCATCGCGTTTACCTCGAGAGCGGCCTGGTGCGCCGTATGCAGCAGCACGATCCGCCCTACGAGGTGCGCGGGCTGTTCGACCCGGAAACGCTCGCCTTCCGCGATCGCCTGGACGAGCTGGCGCGTCACCTGCTGGCGGGAACCCAGGAACTCCTGAGCGACCCGTCGCTCTGGAAGGATAAGCGGTTCCATCTTGCGGCCGGGGCCACCAGCATCGCCGTGGTGTTCCTGCTCGTGGAATCCATGCTCGGCGTGCCGGGCATTAGCCTGCTGGTGGGCAAGGGAGTGGCCGCACTGGTGGGCGTGCTCAGCCCGGAGCTGGCCGCCCGCCTGCCCATGGATCGCATGACGCGGCTGGCGCGCGGGGCCCGAGACATGCTGGCCGGCGTGCTCGACCAGCAGATGCGCAAGATCGTGGAGTTCTACAGCGCCGGCTTGCCGTTCTGCTTGCCGGCCGGCGACCCGCTGCTCGCGACCCTGGCGGACATCCGGGGCGGCGGGGGCGAGCGGGGCGAATAACGCAGCCCGGAAGATTGAAGCTCGCATGGCCACAGCCACTGAGCAGCCGGATGTCCTGACGCGTGCCTCCGCAGAGCTCGCCGAGGTCTGCGGCGAGCTCTCGCGCCTGACGTCTCTGGCGGCGCCGCCGCTGCACGCCGTGGAGCCCGAATCGCCGGAGCACCCGCTGTTCGTCTACGGGATCCTGGGCGGCAAAGATGTAGGTAAGACCACGCTGATCAACGCGCTGGCGGACGCGTTGATCAGCCACGAGGCGAGCGGCATCGGCGTGGGCACGCGGGTCCCGGTGGTTTACGTGCATCGGGATGACGCGCCTTACCTGCGCGGCCGGTTGGACGCCGATGCGGCGCTCGAGTACGAGGTTTCGGTGCACGACCGCGAGGTGCTGCGGCACGTGGCTCTGGTGGATCTGCCTGACTTCGATTCGAAGCGCAACCTCCCCGAGCACGCGCGGCGTGCCGCCGAGTTCAAGCCGTTTCTCGACGCGTTCATCTGGGTCACCACGGTGCGCAAGATCGACCACCCCGAGCTGCTCCGCCAGATGATGTCGGTCGCGCCCAAGCGTGAGAACTTCTACTGCGTGGTCACGTTCGGGGACGAGGTGATTGCGAGCGGCAAGGACACGCTCGAGGGGCTGCGCCGGCTCTGCCTGGGGAAGGTGCGCCAGCTGTACTTCCCGGACTTCGACGCGGGCGACCTGTTCGCCATTTGCACGCTCGATCGCGGCGCCTACGATTTCCCGCGGCTCACGCACCGCCTGGTGCGCCGGCATTCGCCCGAGGAGATTGCGGAGCGGCGTCACCGCAGTGCGCTGCGCGCCGTGGCGGCCAACGTCGAGCTGGTCCGCGCGCACTACCGCCTGGACGAGTCGCTCGACGGGCTGGCTCGCGCGATCTGCGACGTGCCCGGCCGGTTCGGCGAGAACTTGCCGCCCGGCTACTGGGGGGAGGTCGCGGACCGCGTGAGCCGGCTCGATGGCCCGTACCGTCGCCAGGCGGCGCGGCTGTTCACGCACCGCGTGTGGGGCTGGCCGATCCTGGGCGCCCTCCTGTTCCCGCTCAGCTCGATCGTGAGCTACCTGGGCGGGCGCTTGTTCTTCGAGAGCGGCGGACGCTGGAGCGATTACGACCAGCTTCCGGAGATCCTTTCGGTCGAGGGGCTGGCGCTCGAGGTGCGGCTGCGCCGGGTCGCGGGCGAGCTGCACGCGAAGTTTCTGCGCCTGCACGAGCTGTTCGGGGAACGGCTGGCGTTCGGTCCGCCAGGAGATCGCGCGTGCGACCACTGGGCGCAGCTGCTCGACCAGGATGATCGCGCCACGATCGACGCCTTGCGTGAGCGGTACCGTGCGCCCGGGTTCCTGCGGCGCTGGCTGGTGTACCTGCCGCTCCTCTGGTTCCCGCTGGCGCAGCCGGTGCTGGAGAACTACCTGCGGCAGCCGGATGCCGGCTGGGGGCGGCTGGCGCGCGGTACGCTGTTCACGCTGGTGTCGCTCTTGAGCGCCGGCTACATCCTGCGTAGTGCGGCGGTGCTGGCGGTGGTTTACACCGTGTGGCTGCTCTGGTTTTACGCGTCGAGTGCGCGGCGGGTGGCGCGGCAGCGG
>JBGPMX010000445.1:0-4844 GCA_041487215.1 Planctomycetia bacterium
GCGCCGGTCGTTCGCGTCCGGCCCCTTGACGGGTTCACGCACCGGACCGCCGAGCGACGCCAGATACGACGCCACCGCATAGCGCTCGACCTCGCCGCTCGCATCGTCGCCGAACAACCGCGGCATCACCGCCTGCGGGCGAAACCGCTGCGGCGCCTCGAGCCAGCGGAAGATCCAACCGGGAAAGGCACGCTCGCCGATGCGCGAAAGGTCGGGCCCCTCGCGATTGAGCAAGCTAAGCGCACACGCGTCGTTCGGCCCCGGCCGATGGCAGGCCGCGCAACCAAGCTCCTCGACCAGGAATCGGCCGCGATCGGCCAGCTCGGTCGCCGCCCGCTCGGGTGGCTCGTCCGCCGCATCGTGCACGAGCGCCATCCACGAAAGCGGCTCGCGGCGAAAGTGCGGAGATTCCCAAAAGAGCTGTACCCGTGCCGGGCCGGCCGTCTTTGAGAAGCGGATGGCGAGCGGGCGGTTGCCCGGCTCGAGCGTGACCTCGGGCCCCTCGATGGGCTCGGGTTGGTCCGGCGTCCGCTCGCCGCTCAACACCTCGCGCCCGTCGATCGCGACGTGAAGCTTGCCGACGGCGTGCGCGGTGAAGCGGTACGGCCCGCCGCGCAGGATCTGAATGCGCCCGTGCCACTCGGCGGACCAGGCGGCGGGGGCCAGTCGGGGGTGCGGCGATTCATCGGGGTTCAGCAGCAACGCAACGGCCGGTTCGACCCGCACCACCGCAACGCCGTCCGCGCCGTGATAGCGTGCCACCAGGCCGTGGAGCACGGCATCGCCGCCGCCCGGCGGCTCGTCCGCCGTCGCCGTAACCGGTGCGGCGGCGAGCAGAAGGAGCACGGTCACGAGCGATTTCAAGCGGGAAGCTCCTGACAGTTCTCTGGTGGTGGGCCTTGCTGGCAGGGAGTTGTAGCTTACCACGGCGGATGGGTCGCTACAAAGGTGCGCGCCGGGGCGGTAGTGAGGCAGTTTGAACCTGGGGGAGCCCTCTTCCTATCCGCGTCCGTCGGCGTGCATCGGCGGTTGCAACGTTTCGCGTGAGTAACTCGGCCCACGTCACGCAGATCCTTCGCCAAGCCTCAGGATGACAACCGAGCGAAGGGCGGAGCGGACTAGAGTGGCGCGCCGGCTCACAAAAGACTTCGGAAGTCTCGGTATGCACCCGGGCACGCCGGCTCTGTCATCCTGAGCGAAGCGAGGAACGAGCGCAGCGAAGGATCTGGGTCCAGCAACGCATGAGGCAAGGAACCGCCGATGGACGCCGATGCGCGCCGACCCAAAGACGATCCCGAGATCGGTTCGCTAAACCGACCTGGGGGAGTTCTCTTCCTATCGGCGTACGTCGGCGTTCATCGGCGGTTGCAACGTTCCGTTTGAAGTCCCGGCGCCGAGGCACCGCTCGCTAGCGCGGCCGCTCACCCCGTCCCCAGGCCGCGGTCGAAGTTCTGGAGGTCGCGCAGGTAGAGCGCCTCGGTGGCGCGGAATGTCTCCGAGTTGATCATCCAGTGCGGGTTGGTGTCGCTGAAACTCGCGCAGTGCTCGACCAGCAGCCGGTGCATAAACTTGAACATGTGCCGCGGAACCCGCATGCGCGCGAACGACGCGATCAGGTCGGCGTCACTCACGGCCGGATCGAAGAACGCACGCAGCGTGATCGGCTCCGCTCCCTCCATGCGGCAGGCATTGAGCCGGTCATTCGCGACGTCGTAAAGCGACTCGCCTGTCCACTCGAGCGACGGGATCAGGTTCTGCTTATCGAGACGCGAGCGCTCGTAGAACGTTTTGTCCTCGCGTGAAAGGAACCAGGAGAGCTCGATGGGCAAGAGCAGCTTCACGCCCAGGCCGGGGTGCTTGAGGAACTTGTTATCGAGCATCGGCCAGACGAGCGTGCGCATCCGTTCCGGGGATCCGCCCATGAGCTGCGGCTCGTCGACGCGATCGACCAGGATCATGATGCCGGTGAAGCCCAGCTGCCGCAGCACGGATTGGAACTTGGTCAGGAGCTCGTAGCGGTCGTCGCTGCGGTCGCGGCTCGGGATCGGCTGGTTATCAAGCTCGCGGCGGCCGAGCTGCATGAGGGCGTGCCGCAGCCCACCGATGTGGTGGTTCACGACGCGTAGCTGCCGCTTCACCTGCCAGGCCTGCCACGTCCGCCGCGTCCAGCGCCAGCCCCAGGGGGCCCAGGCGGCGAGCACGGCGAGCCACGGCCACCCGTGCGCGAGCCAGGCGCGGTCATCGTAAGCGAGGCCGCCCAGGATGAGCGCGGTGGCGAGGACGGCCAGGGCCAGGTCCCAGGGCGACCACCAGGTCCAGAACCGCAAGCGGCGGCGCAGCCGGTTCCAGCGCGCTCGCATGGGCAGTGTGGTTGACTGGTCGTAGAACGCGGCAAGCAGCAGGATGTCGCGCCGCGCCAACCGCGGCAGCGCGGCCGCCTTGGCCTCATCCACCGCAAACGCGGCGTCGTTCGTGCCCGCGCCGGTGATGCGATCGACGAGCTGCGTGACGCCCAGCGACAGGATGGCGTCCATGTGGTCCCAGAGCCGCCAATCGGCCAGCGACTTCTCGTCGTGCCGCGTCCAGGAGCGCATGCGCTCGACGAAGCGGTCCAGGAACGGGTTGAAATCGTCGTATTCGATCACGAACACGCGTTCGCCGGGGTGCCGCGCGTTGTGCTCGCGCAGGTGTTCGGCAATCTGCAGCCGCAACGCCGTCTTGCCGCTCCCCTTCTCGCCGAAGATCACGGCAGTCGATGGGTCAGCAGGGTTGCCGTAGATCTTGTCCCAGGCCGGGTGGTGGCTGCGCGTGATGCAGTAGCGCTTGAACACGGCGTCGGACTGCGCGTCCTCCTCGGCGAACGGATTGCGCTCGATGCCGTGGTGCAGTAGGAACTCGTGGGTTTTCATGGCATGTCATTGTTGGCAATGCGTTCGCGAGGTCAATGTCCGAGCGCCCCCCTGCCGTGCCCCTGGCGCCCCTCACCCCCTGCCCCTCTCCCCACGCTTGCTCCTGGGATCCATGAGAGGAGCCAGCGTGGGGCGAGGGGAGATGTGCGCGTGGAAAGAGATTTCTCGTGGGGACCCTCGCTCCCCTCGCCCCGCTTGCGGGGAGAGGGGTTGGGGGTGAGGGGGGCCGCGGTCGACCGGATTGGCCGTACCCGACGGTTCAGTCAGGTGCTATAAGACTTTCTATCAAGAGCCCCGCGCGGCGGTCTATTGGACCGGGGCAGGAGCAGCTTTGGACACACCACACGAATCCAACACGCGTCACGATGCTCCGCCGCTCCTGCGTGGCCTCGGGCTGGCCGAGGCTACGGCTCTCAACGTGGCAAACATGGTCGGGATCGGCCCGTTCATCACCATCCCGATCTTTCTCAGCAAGATGGGGGGCCCGCAGGCGCTGGTCGCCTGGATTGCCGCGGCGCTGCTCGTGCTGTGCGACGGCCTGGTCTGGAGCGAGCTCGGTGCGGCACTGCCGGGCAGCGGCGGCACGTACCACTTCCTGCGCGAGATCTTCGGCCGCTACCGCGGGGGCCGGCTGCTGTCGTTTCTCTTCATCTGGCAGTTCCTGGTCACCGGCACGCTCGAGCTGGCGTCGGGCTACATCGGGTCGATGCCGTACGTGGTGTACATTTTCCGCGATACGGCATTGTTTCAGCGCGCGAACCGAGCGCTCGAGGCCGGTCAGACCCCTCTGGAGCTCGGAGCCATGGCGGCGGCGGCCAGCCTGCTTGTCACCCTGCTGCTCTGTCGCCGCATTCGCGTGCTCGGCTGGTTCGGCATCGTCCTGTCGGCCGGCACGCTGCTCACGGTGGCCTGCGTGATCGCGGCGGGCACGACGCACTTTGACGCGTCGCTGCTCGAGTTCCCCGCGGGGGCATTTACGCTCAACCTGGGGTTTGCCATCGGGCTGGGCGGGGCGATGCGCATCGCCATCTACGATTACCTGGGCTACTACAACATTTGCCACCTGGGGGACGAGGTGCGTGATCCGGGGCGGACGATCCCGCGCGCCGTGATGACCTCCGTCATCGTCGTCGCCGCTCTTTACCTGACGATGAACATTGCGATCATCGGCGTGATCCCCTGGCGCGAGGCGATGGAATCGCGCAACATCGCGGCCGATCTCATGGAGCGGCTGTACGGCCGGCCCGTGGCGGTCGCATTCACCTGGATGATCCTCTGGACCGCCGCCGCTTGCGTCTTTGCCATGACGCTGGGCTACTCGCGCATCCCGTACGCGGCGGCGCGCGCCGGCGACTTCTTTGCGGTGTTCGCCCGCGTGCACCCGCGCGAGCGCTACCCGACGGTCGCGCTCATGGCGATCGGTTTGCTCACCGCCATCTTCTGCTGCTTCCCACTCCAGCAGGTCATCGACGCGGCAGTGACGGTGCGGATCGGCGTGCAGTTCATCGGCCAGATCGTCGCGCTTCACCTGTTGCGCGTGAGCCGACCCGACGTGGCGATGCCGTTCCGAATGTGGCTCTACCCAATCCCGAGCCTGCTGGCGCTCGCGGGGTGGTTGTTCGTGCTCGGCTCGGATCGGCCCGGACTGATCCTGGCCCTGGGCGTGAACGGTGCGGGGTGTCTTGCGTTCCTGGTGTGGCGCTGCGTAACGCGCGTGCGGGGGCAGGCGAGCTGAGCGGACTTATCTGCCACGCCAGCGGCGTGCGCGCCAGACACGGACAGGCCATGCGTTCACATCAGGCGCCCACCCCGTTGGGGAGCGATTTTAGATTTTAGATTTTAGATTTTGGATTCCCGTCAAGCGTCGACGTGTTGGAGTTCGCGCTTGACTGCGCATCACGTCAGGCGCCCACCCCGTTGGGGAGCGATTTTAGA
>JBGPMX010000446.1:0-4841 GCA_041487215.1 Planctomycetia bacterium
CTCGCCGCATTCGCCGAGCGACAGCTGCGCTGAGGATCGGGGATCGTGCATCACCGGGGTGTTGACCCGTTGACCCGTTGACCTGTTGACCGGCGGACTTGACCGGCCGCAGTTAGTTTTCATGCATCTTCGCGCAACCTCCCGTCCCGGGTTGCGGTCCCCTCGTCCCCGCGCTCAGGAATCATGGGCACAGTCAGCAGTCATTCCTAAGTCGTCCGTCGGTTTTGTCATCCTGAGCCAGCGAGGAACGAGCTAAGCGAAGGATCTCGGCGCTTCCTACCCGGGTTGCGGTCCCCTCTCCCCTGCGCTCAATAGATCATGCGGGGGAGAGGGTAGGGTGAGGGGGCGCTCCGGCGCATGCGGCTAGGCTCGGGTGGCGGCTTCCTGCGCCGCGAACCGCAGCAGATGCTCGGCCACGTCGACCCCCGTAGCACGTGCGAGCGCGCGCCAGCCCGGCACCGCATTGACTTCGAGGACGTAGGTGCGGCCGTCCCGCCCGGTGAGCAGATCCACGCCTGCCGCCGGCGCGGCGATGGCACGCGCCGCGCGCACGGCCAGGTCGCAGAGATCCGCCGCCGGCTCGGCCGCTTCGGCGCGTGCTCCGCGCGCCACGTTGGTCCGCCAGTCCGACGCGTGCCGCCGACACATCGCGGCGAGCACCCGGTCGCCCAGCACGAACGCGCGGAGGTCCGCCCCCTCGTGCGGCACGAACTCCTGGAGATACAGCACGGCACCGAACCGTTCCAGGGTGCGGAACACGCGATACGCCACCTCGCGATCGGTCACGCGCGTGATGCCGCGCCCCTCGGACCCGAAAATCGGTTTCACGACCACGTCGCCCCCCAGGCGCTCGAAGGCGTCGAGCGCCGTGCCGGCGTCCTCGCACGCCACCGTCCGAGGAACCGGCACACCTGCCGCCTCGAGCCGGCAGCAGGCCAGATACTTGTCCACCGCCGCTTCCAGCGCGCGGGGCGGGTTCAGTACGGCCACGCCGCACGCGCGGAGCCGGTGCAGCACGTCCATGCGGAAGATGACCTGCTCCAGCGAGCCCGCCGGCATCGTGCGCACGATGACGCAGTCCAGGCGGCCAAGGTCCAGCCGTTCCCCCGCCCCCGCTCTGCCATGGCGCAACGCACCGGCCACGGCGCTGCCCGCGCCGATATTTCCCTCGAGGTGCCGGAAGGAAACCGCACGCAGCTCGTGGTTCAGGCGCAACGCGGCTCGGGCCAGGTCGCGCACGTGCCAACCGTCTCCAGAGGCGAGCACCCCGATCCGCACAGCACCCCCGTTGGCGACGTGAAGCACAGTCCACACTCCATCCGCAGCGAATTCTCTCTTTCAAGTGGGTCAATTGTACAAGTTATTTTTGCGCGGGCGAATACCGGCCAAGAACCGGTAGTGGGTCAGTTTGGCTGACACCCCCCCTTGTCCCCCCCTTACTAAGGGGGGGAAGGGTGGGTCGATTCTCAAACTGACCCACTACCCACGAACCGGCATGCCCGACCGACCGTCAGTCCGGCATACCGAACGAGTTGCGTAAGATCTCGGGCTCGACGCGCCCGAAGCGAACGGTGCGGCCGGTGTCTGGATTGGCGAACACGACCTCGGCGGGACTGAACAGATGCGGGTCGATCTTGTAGAAGTCTCCGCCCGCACGCCGGAACAGCTCGGCGAACGGCATGCCGTGATCGGGCGACGCCGAGGACGGGACGTGCGGCCCGATCTCGCCGATGCTCGCGTCGTCCCCGCGGCACCAGAGCATCACCCGGCCGCCGTACAGGATCGCGTCATTGGTGCGGCCGATCGCCGCCAGATCGCTGTCCGCGACCGGCGGGAGCGGCGCCGTGCCGAACGCCGAGACGACGCGGGCGATGTCAAAGCCGAGCTCATGGAGCTTGTGCAGGGCGGTCTCCACCGAACGTGCCACCACCTGAACGCTCCCTGCCCGGCTCGCCGTCGCCGCGGTGAGCAGCGTGAGACCGCTGGCGGGCACGCCCGTCCGCTCGGCAATCCACTCGACCACGGTCTCGTCGGGCAGCTTGCGGCCCTCGAGCACGCCGACAGCGACGGCCGGCGTCTCGCGGTGCCCGATCGCGTCGAACAGCGGCTCACGCCCGGACGCGGCGCGCATCGGTCCGGAACCCATCGCGAAGTACTTTCCAACCGCGACCTGCCAGCCGGCGTACTGCGACGCCATGCACGCGGCCACCGGGTGATCCGTCACGACCTGCACCTCCGGGCACACCGCTCCGAGAAGTTGCGAGGGGACGAGCGAGACATCCGCGAGGTCGGCCAGGCAGACGCGGGCGAGCGCGAGACCCGCGGCCAGCCCGCCTGGCGCATGCACGCCGCAGTCGATGACGCGCGCTCCCGCCACCGTGTGCGATGCGATGCGCAGCTCGGCCGCACGCGTGCTCATGGCATCAGCCACGCGCTGAGCGCGCCCATTCAGATCCGTGATCGCGGCGGCATCGCTCATGCTATCCGATTTCGGCACGGCGCATCGTTGGAGTTCATACCGGCCCGAACCAACACGGTCGAGCCTGAACTCGAGCGCACGGCTTGCTCGTCGTGCGTCCTCATTCTACAGCAGCCTTTGCTGCGTCTTGCGGCGATTCAGGGACGTGCCACCGTATCGCACCAGCACAGATTAGGCCACTACCCGCCGAGCAGAACCGCTCGTGTCGATCGGGCGTACGGATTACGATAAGGGCCCGCGCAAAAATAACTTGACCAATGGACCCACTTGAAAGAGAGAATTCGCCGCGGATGGAGTGTGGAGTGTGCTTCACGTTGCCCGACCCGAACGGCCATGAAGCTCGGCGGATTCTCTCTTTCCAAGCGGGCCCGGCCGCGTGAGCCGGCCGGAAATGGAGCAACTGCGGGCGAGCTCCGTGCACGAAGCTCGTTGTCGCTTCGAGCTTGTCTCGCACGTGGTCACGGGCCTTGGATCGCGCAGTCGCTCCATGGGTAGGTCCATTGGTACAAGTTATTTTTGCGCGGGCCCTAAATGGCTCGTGCCGCGGATTTCCCCGTCCTTGTCGAGCACCCTGGTCCTTGGCTCCTATCACACGCCGACTGATCGTTGGGGTCGTCCTGCTGGGCCTGTTCGCGTGGATCTTCGCGGACGTGCTCTTCCGGGACCGCAACTTGGTGTACCGCGACGCGGGGCACTTCTACTATCCGCTGCTGCGGCTGGTCCAGGAAGAATGGCGGGCGGGCCGCTGGCCGCTCTGGACGCCGCAAGAGAACGGCGGCATGCCGCTCTTGGCCAACCCGGCGTCGGCCGTGATGTACCCGCCGCGCATCGTGCTTTTCCAGTGGCTGCCCCTTTCGTACGCCGCCGCCTACAAGTGGTACATCCTGCTGCACATGCTGGGCTGTGCCGGTTCGGCGTACGTCATGGCCCGGCACTGGAAGGCGAGCGAGTTCGCCGCGGGCCTGGCCGCGCTGAGCTACGCGTTCGGCGCGGTCGTGATGTTCCAGTACTGCAACGTGATCTTCCTGGTCGGAGCGGCGTGGGTACCGCTGGCTTTGGTGGCGGCCGACCGGGCGCTGGCGCGCGGCGAGCTGCGTTGGGGCGCGGTGCTCGGCGTTATCCTGGCGCTGCAGGTCCTGGGCGGGGACCCCGAGACCGCGTACCTGGTCGGCGTGCTGTCGGCGCTTTATGTGGCGCTGGCGGATCCCGCCTGGACGGTCGGGCTGGGCGCGGCCCTGGGCCTGGCCGCCGCGCTGAAGGGTCGGGATGAAGCCCTCGGCCTGCTGGCGATCACCGTGCTCGCCGCCCCCTGGCTGGTTGCATGGAGCCGCCGGGTCCGGCCGCCGCTCGACGCCGTGCCGGACGACCCGGCGATCGAGCGCGGCGACGCGCCGAGCTCGGCCGCACCAAGCGGCCGGGCGTTTCCACAGGGAGCGCCGCGCGGCGTGCCGCAGCGCCCGAGCGATCCTGCGCGCGCCGGCCGCAACGACCGGGTGCGGCTGCGGCGGCGGCGTACCCTGACACTCGCCCTGGCGGCACTGGTCGGCATCGGGCTGTCGGCCGTGCAGTGGATGCCGAGCTGGGAGTTCGGACGCATCAGCATCCGCGCCGCGTCCGGTCCGCACCACGAGCCGTACGCGTTCTGGGTCGGCGCGTGGCGTATCCCGGAACTGTTGTGGGCGAACGTGAGCGGCCGGCAGTTTCCCGAGAACACACGGTGGATGGATGCACTGCCGATCCCCAATCGCCTCTGGGAGCCGTCGCTCTACCTCGGCGCGCTCCCGGTGTTGCTCGCCCTGGCCGCGTGGGGGGTGCGGGGCCGTCCGGCCTGGCAGCGCTGGCTCTCGGTGATGCTGGTTCTCAGCCTCTGGGGAGCGATGGGGCCGGGCGGGGGACCGAGCTGGTACGTGAACGAGGCGGGACGGAACCCCGGCGAAGGCCGCCGGTCATCCCCCTCCGGGCCAGCGACGACGACGACGGATCCCTCCGCGCGGCGCGACGAGCTGCTGGTGCCCCCCGGCGGGCTGTACTGGGCCATGATCGAGACGCTGCCCGGGTTCGGCACCTTCCGCTACCCGGCGAAGCTGCTGACGTTCACGGCCGCGGCCATCGCCGGACTGACCGCGGTGGGCTGGGACCGGCTGCTCCGCCGCAGCGACCGCCGTACCATGAAGCTTCTGGGCACGGTCGCCGTGGTAAGCGCACTGCTGGCCGTCGCCACGCTGGCGCTCCACGTGCCGCTCACCCGGTGGTGGGAGAGTTCTCCGTTGGCCCACGGCACAGCCTACAACGGCCCGCTGCTGGTCTCGCGCGCGTTCTGGTGCGTGGTGGCCGCCTTCGCCGAAACGGCCGCAGTGCTCGC
>JBGPMX010000447.1:0-4836 GCA_041487215.1 Planctomycetia bacterium
CCGCCCCCGCGCGCGGACCGGCCACGCCCCCGATCTCGACCCCGCCCCCCGCCGCGGCGAAGACGGCCGGGCCGCCCGAGAAGCGCCCGAGCAAGCTGAAGCCGGCCGCCCAGCTCGACGAGGAGGAGCGGCCCGCCCCGTCGCACCGGCCGGGCGCGGTGGCCGGCCGCGAGGAACGCCAGAAGAAACGCGGACGCCGCGCCGTCGAACGGCGCGTCGTCGGCGAGGAGGACGTGATCCAGACGTTGACGAGCGAGGAGGAGCCGGCGGCAGCGACGCGTCCCAGCCGGGCGCGCCGCCGCATGGGAATGCAGTCCGCTCCCGCCGTGCGCCACACGCATCTCGAGGTCGAAACACCCATCACCGTCCGCTCGTTCTCCCAGGCCACCGGCGTCAAGCAGAACGACATCATCCGCAAACTGATGGGCATGAACGTCATGGCCACGATCAACTCGACGATCGAGGACGAGACGGCGCAGATGCTCGGCGTCGAGTTCGGCCTCGACCTGTTGATCCAGAAGCCGGCCATGCCCGAGGAGCAGCTGTTCGCGGATCTGCCCGCCGACCGCCCCGAGGATCTCACGCCGCGCCCGCCGGTGGTCACCTTCCTGGGGCACGTCGACCACGGCAAGACCTCGCTGCTCGACGCCCTGCGCAGCAGCAATGTGGTCGCCAGCGAGTCCGGGGGGATCACGCAGCACATCGGCGCCTACCAGGTGCAGCATGACGGCAAACGCGTCACGCTACTGGACACCCCCGGCCACCAGGCGTTCACCGCCATGCGCGCTCGCGGTGCGCACGTCACCGACGTGGTGGTGCTGGTCGTGGCGGCCGACGACGGCGTCATGCCGCAAACCGAGGAGGCGATCAGCCACGCGCGTGCTGCCGAGGTGCCGATCGTGGTGGCCATGAACAAGATCGATCTGCCCAACGCGAACCCGCAGCGCGTCATGCAGCAACTCTCGTCGCTCGGCGTGCTGCCCGCCGTGTGGGGCGGGGACACCGAGTTCGTGGAGACGAGCGCCACCACCCGCCGCGGGCTCGACAAGCTCATCGAGACCCTGGCACTCGTCGCCGAGCTGCGCGACCTGAGGGCCAACCCCAACAAGCCGGCCATCGGCACCTGCCTGGAAGCGGCCCTGCACGAGAACCGCGGCGTGCTCGCCACCTTCCTGGTTCAGGAAGGGACACTGCACCGCGGCGACCTCGTGCTCTGCGGCGAGGCGTACGGCCGGGTCAAGGCAATGTTCGACGACCGCGACCGCCCTGTGCACGAGGCGGGCCCGGCCACCCCCCTCACCGTCTTCGGGCTCGACGCCGTGCCGGCCGCCGGCGACCGCTTCCTGGTCCTGAACGACCTGGCCAAGGCGCGCGACATGGCCGAGCGGCGCCGCAGCACACAGCGCACCGAGGCGCTCAAGCAGAGCGGCCACGTCAAGCTCGAGAACCTGCTGGAGCGGATGACGAACGAGCGGGTCAAGGAGCTGCGGCTCATCATCCGCGCCGACGTGCGCGGGTCCATCGAGGCGATCACCAAAGAACTGGGCAAGCTCGAGCACCAGGAGGTGGCGCTCAAGATCCTGCAGGTGTCGGTGGGGGGTATCACCGAGAGCGACGTCATCCTCGCCGACGCTTCCGACGCCGTCATCATCGGCTTCCACGTCGTCCCCGACGAACGCGCACGGGTGCTGGCCGAGGAGACGGGGGTCGAGATCCGCCGCTATGAGATCATCTACCAGCTCAGCGACGACCTCCGCAAGTCGCTCGAGGGGATGCTCAAGCCCGAGCTGCGCGAGATCGAGCTGGGCCGGGCACTCATCCAGCAGGTCTTCCGCCTCTCGCGCGTGGGCGTCGTGGCCGGCTGCCGCGTGCTGCAGGGCACAATCGAGCGGGCCGGCAAGGTGCGGCTCATCCGCGACGGCCGCGTCATCTACCCCGAGCCCGGCAGCAACAAGGAGGCCAGCATCCAGAGCTTGAAACGGGTGAAGGAGGACGCGCGCGAGGTGCGCGAAGGGTTCGAGTGCGGCATCAAGATTGCCGGCTACGACGACCTCAAGGAGGGGGACATCATCGAGTGCTACCGGATCCAGGAGATGCAGCGGACGCTGTGAAATCGGTCGCGTGCCGAGAGGCGAGTGCACGGGCGACCGGGCGGACACGGAATCATTGGGCGGGACCCATTGCACCGCGCGACGCATCGTGCGGCACACCGCACGAACGGACCGGCCCTCGAGTCGCCGCCCCGGACGCTCGACTCTTATATGATTGTTGGGACCCTGAAGCTGCGGCTGCTGATCCGCGAGGCACGGAGCCTGAAGGAGAAGCGCCGGGTCATCCTGTCCATCAAGGATCGGGTGCGTGACGCCTTCAACGTGTCGATCGCCGAGGTGGACGCGCAGGACTCCCACCAGCAAGCCGTGCTTGGCGTGGCGTTCGTCAGCAACGAGAAGCGCTTCGCGCAGCAGGTGCTCGCCCAGATCGTCAACCTCGTCCGCTCCCACCCGGTAGCCCAGCTGATGGATTACGAGTTGGAGGTCTGAACTGCCATGGCCGGTCGCCGCCTGGAGCGGGTTGCCGAAGCGATCCGCGAGGTCGTGTCGAGCGCGATCCTCATGCAGATGAAGGACCCGCGGGTGCAGGGCGTGACCGTGCTGCGTGTCGAGGTGACCGGGGACCTGCGGCACGCCAAGGTGTTTGTGTCGCTCATGGGGGACGCCCGGCAGCAGAAGCTAACCCTGCACGGGCTCGAACACGCGCGCGGCTTCCTGCAGTCGAAGATCGCCGAGCGGCTCCAGACCCGCTGGACCCCGGTGATCCATTTCGTGGTGGACGAGAGCGTCAAGAAGAGCATCGAGATCTCGCGGCTGATCGACCAGGCCCTGGCCAAGCCGCCCGCCGCGGGCGCGGAAACCGATCCTCCGGCCGCTGGGGCGCCCGGTGCCGCCGAGGATTGAGCGGTGCGGGTCCGGCCCCATCCCGCTTTCTTGTACTGCGAGGTGCAACAGACACTGGCATGTCAAATTCGCCCAAAGCTCGCCTGGTTCAGAAGGTCTACGCGCTGCTCCGGAAGAAGTACCAGCCGCCCGAACGGCGCGAGCAGCTCCCCGTGCTCGAGCAATTGGTGCTGGCAGTGCTCTGCGACGGCGCAACCACGGCGCGCGCGGACGCCGTCTTCCGCCGCCTCAAGGAGAGTTATTACGACTGGAACGAGGTGCGAGTCAGCGCCGTCACCGAGTTGCAGGACTACCTGACGGACCTGCCCGACCCCGAGCAAAAGGCGATGCGCATTAAGAGCTGCCTGAAGTACATCTTCGAGACCACTTACACGTTCGACATCGATCACTTCCGCAAGCTGCCCAAAAAGGAGGTCATCAAGAAGCTCGCGAAGATGCCCGCGGCGTCCCCCTACCTGATCGCCCGCGTCATCCGCGACGGCCTGGGCGGCAGTGCCATGCCGCTCGATTCCTCCGCGGTCCGCGTGCTCACCCGCCTGGAGCTGATCGACGACAAGACGCCGGCAGTGACGCTCGCCGCCAGCCTGGAGCGGCTCGTGCCGCGCAACAAGAGCGTCGAGTTCTGCCACCTGCTCGCGGAGCTGGGCAACGACACCTGCACCGAGCTCGAGCCCAATCACGCCAAGTGCTGCCTGCTCGAGCTGTGCCCGACCGGGCAACGCCGCATGGCCGAGGCCAGCGCGGCGGCTGCCGCCGCACGCCGTAGCGGCAAGCGCGCGGTCGCCGCCGCCAAGCCACGCCGCTCGAAGTCCCGCTGAGGAAGCTGGCCTTCGCTCGTCCGTGGCGGTGAAGACAACCGCAAGCGACTCGTGGGCTTCCTGGTGGCACGAGGCCACTACCCCCTCCCGACCGCGCCGCCTGGCAAGAAATTGGCCGCGCTGATAGAATCGGCGGGGTCCGCGGCGCCGGGTTGCGTGCGCATCGCACGCCCACCGGCCCCCCAGACAGGTCCCGATCACCGATTTCCGCCTGGGCCGCGGGCGTCCCGCTGTCGCCCGGCGCTCCCGGTCTCCGCACACGCTTCTGCTCGCTGGAAGGAGTCGTCGGATGGCACGAGATCTTCGCCCCGGAACGCTCTGCCTGGCCGCGCTCGTCGCGCTCGCTTTCGCCACGTCGCTCGTCCGGGCCGACGACCCCAAGGACCACGACCCCCCGAAGCTCGCCGCCGAGTCGCGACGCTTCTTGCTCACCGGCGAGGTGACGCCGGAACCGTTCGTGCCCCTGCACCCGCGCACCTTGGAAGACACGCGGCGGCTCGAGGCCATCAAGCTGTTCTGCATCGCAAGCTGGCTGGAGAACCAGAACCAGTTCCGCTGGGGCGAGGCGGTCGAGGCATACCGCAAGGCGCTCGAGTACGACCCGAAGTCGCTGGCGATTTATAAGGCCCTCATCCGGCTCGCCACCATCACCGGCCGCAGCGAAGACGCGGCCAGGTACCTGCGCGAGGCAATCGCCATCGATACCGAGGACTACGACCTGCTGAGCCGGCTGGGCGAGTACCTCTATAGCCGCGGGCAGCCCGAAGCCGCGGTCGATCTCTTCCGCAAGGCCGCCGAGAGCCCGAAGCTCGACAAGCACAACCCGATCGCCGTGATCATTCACTTCAACCTCGGGCAGATCCTCGAGGGCATGCGCGACTTCGATGCCGCGTCCGATGCCTACCAGATCGTCGCCGACGCGCTCGAGCACCCGGCCGAGTACCACCTCTCGGCACTGCCCAACCGGCCGCAGTTCCTGCGCAATCGCGCGGAGACCATCGAAAAGATCGGCAACGCCTGGCGGCAGGCCAAGCGCTACGACAAGGCGCTCGAGGCCTTCCGCC
>JBGPMX010000448.1:0-4831 GCA_041487215.1 Planctomycetia bacterium
ATCGGGGATAGGCACAGACGCCAACTACACGTTCGAGGCGAACCGCATCGCGGTTTACCTCTGCCCGTCGGACGGTCACTTCGACCACAGCGACAAGTCGGCGACGTCGCAGAACTACTCGCCCAACGGCGGGACCGAGCGGCTGTACAACAACTGGCAAGCGAACGGCATCTGCTATGCGCCGGGCTGGGATTCGGCGGTGAACAAGCCGATCGGCCAGAGAGAGATCGTTGACGGCACCAGCCACACGGCGGCGTTCAGCGAGTGGATCCGCGGCGGCATGTCGGACCTGAACGGCCAGCCCCTCTCGGTGCAGCAGAAGGACCGTCTGTCCGTGGTCTGGAACGGGGGCGGCCCGACCGCGTACGGCGGCACCAATACCGGCCACGCTGGCGACATCGCGTATGAGCTCGGCTGCGAGAATTCGCAGAGCTACCAGTGGAACTTCAAGGGAGAAGTCTGGTGGCTGGGCAATGGCAGCCGCGGATCGGGTCTTGGTTTCGGCAAGCGGCCGAACCGCAAAGCCTGCGACGCCGGCTGGGAGTCATTTGACCTCGGCATCCCGGCTTCGAGCCTCCATCCGGGCGGCGTCAACATCCTGTTCTGCGACGGCTCGGTCCGGTTCGTCTCCGACTCGGTCGACCGCGACGCATGGTGGGCCATGGGGACGCGCAACGGTCAGGAGAACACTGACCAGAGCGCGTACTGATTCGTCCCTTGCTCCGCGTTCGCTGAAAGAGCTTTTGCCTGGCTCCGCTTCCCCAAGGGAAGCGGAGCCATTTTTTTTGCCGTGTCGTCACCCCCGTCCAAGCCCCTGCCAACCTGGCAAAGCCGGGGTCCGAGAGCAAATCGACCCCGCGGCTATTTTTTTGTTGAAATGCCCGGAAGCTCGGCTATATCCTACCGGGCAGGTCAGATCGCTCCGGAACAGGACAGGCGTAAGAGCCGGGTCCTGGCCCAGTTCTTTCATTCTCTCTTCGATGGAGCCGCTCGGCCGGTTTCAGCGTTTTTCTATCCATATTTTTCTCAGGAGGGTTGCTATGAGAGGACGAGACAGACCGGGTTTCACATTGATCGAGTTGCTGGTCGTGATCGCGATCATCGCCATCCTGATCGCGCTCCTGCTGCCCGCCGTGCAGATGGCGCGGGAAGCGGCACGCCGCACGCAGTGTCGCAATAACCTGAAGCAGATTGGTCTGGCGCTGGCCAACTACGAGAGCACGCACGGCGTCTATCCGCCGGACAACATGCGTGCGGCCAACGGCTGGGGCGGCAACCCCTCGCAGGATCAGCAGTGGGCCATGAAGGTGTTCCTGCTGCCATACCTGGGTGAGGAGCCGATCTACAATTCGGCGAACCTTGACCTGAAGGGGTGGTCGCCCGGCTGGGGACCCGGCGCGGACGCCAACTACACGTTCCACGCGAACCGCATTGCGGTCTACCTCTGCCCGTCGGACGGTCACTTCGACCACTCCGACAAGCAGGCGACGTCGCAGAACTACTCGCCGAACAACGGCACCGAGCGCTACTACAACAACTGGCGCAACAATGGCATCTGCTATGCGCCCGGTTGGGACTGGGCGCTCAACAAGCCGATCAGCACGAAAGAGATCGTCGACGGCACCAGCCACACGGCGGCGTTCAGCGAGTGGATTCGCGGCGGCATGGCGGATCTCAACGGGCAACCGCTGGCGGTGCAGCAGAAGGACCGCTTGTCGGTCGTGTGGAACGCGGGGGGCCCGACCGTGTACGGAAGCACGAACACGGGCGTTGGCCCGGGCGATATACTCTACGAGAGGGCCTGCGAGGATTCCCAGAGCTACCAGTGGAACTTCAAGGGGGAAGTGTGGTGGTTCGCCAACGGGTCGCGCGGTTCGGGGCTTGGTTTCTCCAAGCGGCCGAACCGGAAGGCGTGCGACGCCGGCTGGGAATCCTTTGACCTCACGATCCCGGCTTCCAGCCTCCACCCGGGTGGGGTCAATGTCCTGTTCTGCGACGGCTCGGTTCGCTTCATCTCCGACTCGGTCGATCAGCAGGCGTGGTGGGCGTACGGCACGCGTGACGGTCAGGAGAAGGTTGACTTGAGCGTGTACTAAGCGCGGCCGGCTGTGCCGGCATGCTGTCATCCGAACGCGGATCTCCCCTGGCTCCGCTCCCTGCTCTCTGGGGAGCGGAGCCAATTTCCTTGGGGGACGCCGTGGTTCTACCCCGAGCTCTCGAGCGCCCGGGCCACGGCCCGGGCTCCGGATCCTCCCCGATGCGCATGCGATGGTTGAAGAATGGCCGCGCCCGCCGTCTGCTTGGGGCGGGCCTGGCCGCCTGCTGCGTGCTCGGCGTCATTGATCTCTGGATCATTGCGCGCAGGGTGGCGCAGCCGCCGGCACCCGCCGTGGCGCTCGGCGACGAGCCCCGCGCGGCGGCGTCGCCCGCGTCGCAGCCTCCGCCCGAGCTTCCGCCCGGCGATGCGCCGCTCGACGAGCTCGCGGCGGCGATCCGCCCCGCCGGCTCCGAAGAGCCCTGGCTGCGCGTGGGGTGGCTCGCCAGCCTGCGCGAGGCGCAGGCCGTCGCACGCGATACGCATCGCCTGATATTTCTCTGGGCCACCAACCAGCCCATGGGCCGCTGCTGAGGCATGGGGATGCTGGTCCGGTCCGGACCACTCTCCGACGCCGCCATTCAGCGCCTGGTCGCCGAGCGGTTCGTGCCGGTCGCGATCGATCTTGCCATGGTGCGCCCCGACTGGCGTTTCACGCCCGAAGGGAGCGTGAGCTGCACGACCGCCTGCTACGTGCCCGAAGAGGGGGCGGTGTTTGAGCCGATCCTGAAGCAGGATCCGATGTCCCAGGGGATCTGGTTGGTCACGGCCGAGGGGAAGGTGTTACGCAGTTCGTACCACGTGACACCGGCCCCGATGCTCGCCGTCATGCGCGCCGCCGTGCGCGAATGGGAGGAGATCGGCGGCGCGCCCCCGCTGGCGTTGCCCCCGCGCCTGACCGGTCCGCGCGCGGACCCGGCCGAGCCGCCCGCCGCCGTGGTGCTGCGGTTCTATGGCCGGCTGGATGATGGATCCGGGGCCGCGCCCTATCGTGATACGCTTCGCTTCACTCGGAGGGAGTGGGAGGCGCTCTGGCCTGAGGCCCCGACGGTCGGGCAGACGCTCGAGCTTCCCGCCGCCGCGCTCGAGGCGATCATGCGTCGGCTCTACGCCGGCGAGATGCGGCTGGCCGTGCGGCCCGAGGAGATCCGGCACGCCGAGGCCCGCGTGACCGTCCGGTCCATCGAAAACGGCATCGCCGTGGCCGATGTTCAGGGGCGTCTCGCCATGTCGGGCAGCTTCCCGTTCATCGCGCGGCACCGTCAGTACGACGCGGCGCTGCGGGGCGAGATCCACCTGCGCGCCGACTCACGCGAGCCGACGCGCGTTGAGATCGTGAGCGACGGGGAGTGGCGGGCCGAGTACCCGGAGGGGTTACCGCAGACGGCGGTCGACCTTTATCCCACCGCGACGCTGGGCGGCCGCCTGGTGCTGGGCCCGCCCACGCGGCTCGTGTTCCTCATCGAGCTCGACCAGCCCCCCGTATCCGGTGCGGCGCTCGTGGAGCGCTGATGCTCGTCTGCCGCGCCGGAAGGCACGGGTGTCATCCTCACCGGCGCGAAGGATTCCGCGAGTGCGCTACTTCACGTCCTCTCGCGGGCGCGCTTGCTCTGTCATCGTGAGCGGAGCGCGGCATGAGCGGAGCGAAAGATCTCGAGGTCCAGTGTGCGCTCTTCGCGCCGCCTCGCGGGGGGGCCTCTTTCCTTTCGCGCGGGCTCGTTGTAGGCTGGTTCTCTCGCTCTCAACTCGCGAGGGACGGCTTCTCTTGGGGCGACTACCGTGAGCCGGAAAAGGGTCGTTGCGGTGCTCGCAACGCTGGTCGTGCTGGCACCCGCCGCGTGGTTGGCCTATTCCTGGGCGGCCCGCTTGCCGCTGGCCGAGGCGCGGCGTGCTTTCGAGACCGGCCAGTACGCGCAGGCGGCCCAGCTGGCCGTGGCGCGTCTCGAGACGCACCCGCGCGACCAGGAAGCGCTGCGGCTCGCAGCGCGCTGCTGTGCGAAGCTCGGCCGCTGGGAGCAAGCCGAGGCGTACTTCGCCCAGGCTCCGCTCGAGAACCTCGAAGATTTTCACCTCCGCGCCCGCGGCCTGGAGGTCCGCCGTCTCTGGCAGGAGGCCGCCCCGGTGTACGAGCAGGCGCTGCAGCACTGGCGCATGGACGGCGAATCGCTCCAGCACCTGGCCGCCCTCCGGGGGCACCAGGGACGCACCGAGGAGGCGCGGACGTTTGCCCACCGGCTCGAACGTATCCCCTCGTATGAGGTTGTGGGCCACGTCATGACCGGCCTCTTCGAGTATCAGCTGCACAACTATGAGCGCGTGGTGGAAGCGATCCAGGAGGCGTTGCGGCGATCGCCGGATCTCAAGGAGATCCCCACCAGTGAGCCGCCGGTGGTGCTGCAGTCGATCGCCGAGTCGCTGCTGGCGCTCGGCCGCGCGGAGGAGGCCGAGCCGTACGCTGCGCGGGCGCGCGAGATGTCGCCCGCGGCCGGCCCCTGCTGGGTGCTCGGCCAGGCGCGCAAGCAGCTCGGCGACGAGGAGGGCGCGCGCGAGTACTGGGAAGAGGCGGTCGCGCGGGACCCGAAGTACGTCCCCCCGCTGCGCGACCTCGGCCAGCTCTATCTCAGCCGGCGCGATCCCCAAAGGGCGCTGGAATGGTTCAAACGTGCCGAAGAGATCGAGCCGGGCGACCCGCAGACCAAGTACGGCCTGACGTCCGCCCAGCGGCAGCTCGCCCAG
>JBGPMX010000449.1:0-4831 GCA_041487215.1 Planctomycetia bacterium
AGAAGGAAGGGTACTACGGATCTGCGCCAGACGGCCGAGCACGTACAGCTCGGACTCGATCATGTTCACGTTCCAGGTGAAAAAGACATTGACCTCAGCCGAGCCGCGGCCGGTTGCCGATCGAATGTTCACCGCCCCGGGGATGTCCTTCATCGCCTCTTCGATTGGCCGCGTGATGGTTGCCATCATCTGGTCGGCCGGCATCACCCCGTTGTCCACGAGGATGACTACACGTGGGAAGTTGGTTTGAGGGAAGACCGAGGAAGGCATGGTGGACGCCGCATAGGCGCCGCCCAAGCAGAGCAAGGCCACAACAAAGAGAATGGCCTTCGGTTGCTGGGTGACGAACCGAGACAGCGCGGAATCAAAACGAGAAAGCGCGGAATCAAAAGTCATTTGAGCACCGGCTGGAGGCTGGAGTCAGATTCCCAGACTTAGAACGTCTAACAGAACCGGGGTAGCCGGGGCCCTTGTGGCCCATTTCCGCCGGCACTCAGAAAACAGCAACAAAAAACCCCGCCAGTGGCGGGGTTCGACAACACTGACGAACCTACCGCGGCAAAACTTGTGCGGTAGGAGTCATCAGCCCTGCAAAGGGCAGTTCGAGGGGGACTCCATCCCCTTCGGATTGAGCAAGGTGATTATCGACGAAAAGGCTGCATTTCCGCAATGGAGCCGTCGCTTCACCGAATTCCGGCTTGAACCGCCATTCCTGCCCGGAAGGCAGTCAACGGCTGACCGGCCGCCGCCGCTAGCTCCGATTCGGCTTGAATTACCTCAAACAGTGAATCGAGATACGCGTCGCGCAGCTGGTTCAGTTTTTGACGCACCTCGTACACGCGGAGCAGATCGGTTTCCCCCTGCGCGTACAGGTCTTCGATGCGATCCACTTCGGTTCCCAAGCCATCGCGGATGTCTGCTTCGTTTTGCGCAGCCACTTCACGTGCGCGCTCGTAGCGTTGGGACGCCGCACGCACATCCTGCCGCACTTCGGCTTCGAGCTGGGTCACCTGTCCGGCTGTCCGCAGGTATTCCGCCTCGCGCTGAGCGATAACACCTCGGTTGTTGTTCAGGATGGGGATCGGCACGGAAACCGTGCCACCGAAGAATTGCGTCCCGGATTCGTCGCGCTCCAGATCGATGCCGGCGCTGACGTTGGGCAGCCGGTTGGCGCGGGCAAGCCGCCAGCGCGCGATCGCGGCGTCTGCCTCGGCGCGACGCCCCCTGAGGTCGGCGCGCTGGTCGATGGCCTGTGCAATCAACGACTCGATCGCCGGGGTGATGTCAGAAAAAGCGCTTGCCGGGGACAATTCGCCGGACACTTTGAGCCCGACCGGTCCCATGACGCCCAGCGTGCGCAACAGCTCGACTTTGGCAGCATCGTAGTCGGACCTCGCCAGCCGTGCGCGGCGTGCCGCGTCGCGTGCTTCGACTCGGCCTACGGACACGTCAGCAAGGCCTGCTTGCTGGGCCTGGAAGCGGCGTTCCAACACCTCGAGCAATTGCTGGTTCAACGTGGCCACCGATTCCGCGAGCTCAAGCTTCGCTCGCCGATAGATAGCGCCGAAGAAGAGCCTTCGGACCTGGGCGACGACGCCGACCTCGGCCCACTCGATCTCCCATAGGACGCGATCGTGGGTCGCCGATGCCTCCGCGCGTCGCTTGCTGCGCTGGCCGGCCAATTCCAATTCCTGCGACAGCGTGTATTGCTGGTCGATTCCGTGTCCATCACCCCGGATCCGGGCGTTCCGGACCGCCGAACCGAACACCGGATTGAATGGGTACACGCTTGCAGCGTCGATCTGCGCGCGCGAAACCCCAGCTTCCAGACGCTGGGCAATAAGCCGGGGATTATTGGCAAGCGCGGTTGTGATTGCCTGTTCAAGCGTGAGGCTCAGTGCCGGTGCAGGTACTTTCTCGACACGCGCGGCGGTCGCCGGAGTCGGACCAGAGGACTGCGAACTCGGCACCTGCGGCGGCGGGCTTGCTGCCCAAGCGGCTTGAGCGAGCGTCGCCAAACAGCAAACCAGCGAGCAAGTCCGCAAAAGGGGTCGGGTACCGTTTGTGCGAAGCACCCAAAGGGCCGTTCCGGCAAACGGTACCCGACCCCTTTTGCTCCCCGAGCAAACGCGGTACGCGTTGCCTAGGCGCTCAGTCCAGAAATGCCAAGTTGTGGTCATGACCATGCGGTCTTCCGACGAACCCGGCCTGCTCACTCTGTGGGCGGCCCTAGTCGGGACGCTCACCCGTGATTAGCGGTTTCGAACGGACCCCTGCCGTAACCGAGCCTATCGGTGTTCGGCCTTGATTCGGTGGCCCCGCACCCGCTGCGCGGGTTGCCAGCCCACTCCAACAAAAAACCCCGCCGGGAGCGGGGTTCGACAACACTGACGAACCTACCGCGGCCAATTTGGGCGGTAGGAGTCATCAGCCGTTTCGGGCGGTTTCTTGGGGGACTCCATCCCCATCGTTCCGACGGACTCTCCAGGATTATCGTCAACGCCGCGCGCTGCGCTCAACAAAATCAGCCGTTACCCGCGCAACACAAACCACCGCATGAATGCAGTCACTACGAACGAGTCGCTGATACCCCCCTTCCCCCCTGAGTTGGGTTAGCAAGGGGGGAAGAGGGGTATCAGCCGACCCTCCATCTCGGGATGATCGAGGACGAACGGTACGAAGCTCAGATGTCCATGCCTACGAAGCCGCGCGTGCGGTCCCACTCCTGCAGCACGTGCGCCTGCTGCGCGAGCGCCCGCTTCAGGTTGCCCGCGTTGATGAAGAGCTGGAACTCGGCCAGCACCGCGCGGCGAACCGCCTCGCGGAAGAACTCCAGCACGGCGGGGGCCAGCGCGGGGTCGAAGTCCGTGTCGGCCAGCTGGCAGACGAGCTCGATGCCGACCGGGTGCTCATCCTGCGGGTCCGTCCGCAGCGTCGCCTCGAAGACGAAACGCAGGCGGCTCCCCTCGGCGTTCGACAGCCGGAACGTGCAATCGGCGTTGTAAAGAAAGTACGTGTTCTCCGTGCCGTGGCGTGCCAGCGCCGCCCGGAATCGGCGCCATAGAGCCAGCTGCTCATCGGACGCGTCGAGCGGCAGCCCGGCATGACCGACCAGACGGAACGGCAGGCATTCGAACACGATCTCGACGGCTTCGGCCATGGTTCCCCCCGATTGCTCGATAAACCCTAACACCCCGCCACTCGGCGAATCACGGCCAAGAGGCTGTCATCCTGAGCGGAGCGAGGAACGAGCGGAGTGCAGGATCTCTTTACTCACTCCGGTAGTAGTAGTGTGCGATCGCCTGTTCCAGCGCTTCGTTTGCCCCGAAATCGAGCAGCAGCGCGCGTGTGTCGCCCAGGTGCCGCGCTGCGCGACAGGTCAGGGCATAGCCCCCCGCGCCCCGCAGCTGCACCGCGGCGGATGCGGCGCGGTGTGCCGCGTTCGTCGCAAAGTACTTCGCCTCGGCCACCAGCGTCTCCGCCTCGAACCGCAGATGGCCGCTCGCCGGGTTCCGGTCGTACTCGGCCTTGAGCGCGGCGGCCGCGTAGACCAGGGCACGCGCGGCCTCGAGGTCCACGGCCATGCGGGCGATGGAACGATCGGCCCACGCCGCGTCGCCGCTTGCCGCTCGCTCGGGAGCGAGCCCGATCCGGTGCGCGGCGGCCTCCTCGAGGCAATCCGCCAGGACGCCGACCGATGCCGCGGCGGCGGCCAGCCGAGCGCTCATCCGCGGCGGGCCGGCAACGTCCAGGCCCGCGCCGCGCACCCCGACCAGGCTCTCGCACGGCACCCGGCAGCGCTCGAAACGCACCTCGCCGTGGCTCACGGTCGGCAGCCCGATCTTCGGTGCGATCGCCGTCCGGACGCAGCCTTGCACTGCGGTTTCCACCAGGAAGGCGGAGAGGGCCTCCGCCGAGCGATCGCGCGCGAGCACGACAAGCACGTGGGCGAGCTCCGCGTTGGTCACCCAGCTCTTCTGCCCCTCGAGCACGAAGCCGGCGGCCGTCGCTTCGAAGCTGGTTTCGCCGGCGTGGGCTTCGCGTGGTTCCGGGTCAGCGAGCGCGACGCCGAACAGGCATTCCCCGCGCGCCGCGGCCGGCAGGTACAGCGCCTGCTGGGCCAGGCTCCCGGCGCTCGCGACCACGCAAGCACCCAGCACATGGTAGGCGAGCGCCATGGCCGGGCCCACCCCCTCGCGGCCGATTCGCTCGAACGCCATCGCGTAGAGCATCGCATCGCTGCCCAGGCCGCCGTGTTCCGGCGCTATACCCCAGCCTAGCACCGCGTGCTTGCCGAGGAGGGCGGCGAGCGACCCGTTCACCCGGCGTGCGAGGTAAGCAGCGTCTTCGATCGGCCGCAGTTCGCGACACGCCGCGCCCACGCGTTCGAGCACCGCGCGGTGTGCCGCGGTGGGTTTGGTCGGGTTCAGCCGGGTCGGAAACATTTAAAGTACCTAACAAAACCGCACCGGTAGGCCGAGCGACGCGGCTCCGGATCGACCTGCTCGGGTTTGCTTAGAAACACTAGAGTACCTAACAAAACCGGCCTGGTAGGGCGAGCGACTCGGCTCCGGCTCGAGCTTGATCGCATTTTGTTACACGCTTAGATCACTCCGTCCTGACGCAGGCGATCGATCTCGGGACGCGTGTAGCCCAGCTCCGCCAGCACTGCCTCGGTATGCTCGCCCAGGCGGGGGGGCGGAGTCGGCGCCGGCACCGCTGCGCCGTTCGTGCGGATCGGGCAGGCCACGAGCGGCAACGGCGTGCCGTCGGGCATCGGGCAGTCCACGACGACGTTGCGTGACGCCGCGGCGGGCAGCCGGAGTGCCTG
>JBGPMX010000450.1:0-4830 GCA_041487215.1 Planctomycetia bacterium
CCTCGCGCGCCACAACGACGCCATCCAGTGACGACCGGATGGGAAGCAGGGTGCCCGGAGTGCTGTCGGCATCGAGCTGGGCGACGACCGTTTCGGGCAGGCCCAGGAACCGAAGCCGATCGGCGATCTCTTCGTCCGAGCCTTCGCGGAGCTCGTCGATTCGGGCCGGCAGACCGAGATTGACCAGGGCCTGGCGTGCGCTGAGCATGCGCGTCCGTGCCTGCGCCAATGCCGTTTCTGTCTCCTGGGTCTTGCTGGTCGGGACGATGCCTTTCTGCGTTAACTGGGACGCGCGATCGAATGCCTTCCGTTGGAGCCTCTCTTCCGCAAGCGCGTGCAGCAACTCCCCCTTGGCGCGGCCCACCTCGACCGCATCCACCAGTGCCAGAACCTCTCCTGTCCGCACATGGTCACCCACCTGCTTCTCCACGCGCCAAACCGTGCCGGCAGCGCGTGCGGACAAACGAGCGACGCGGGTATCGTCATACGCAATCTCCCCTGTGGCCGAAACCGCTTCGGTGATCGGCATCTGGTCGACGACGGCAACGTCGATGCCCGCCTTCTGGACAGCTTCAGCGGAGGGGAACTGGATTCTGCGCAGGTGCAGTTTGCACCGGTTGTCGTTCTCAGGCCGGTTCGTCAGTGCCAGCCCACGTGCCGCCCGCGCGCGATCGCTGTCTGATAGCTCGGGCGTCTTCTGCAGCTGCGCTACCTCCGGGTGACAGAGCGGGCACTCGTGTACGCCGTGCTCCTTGCACCAGCCATAGGCTTTTCCTTTTGGCATCAGCTCCGCGTGGCAGGCGATACACTCCGACTCGGGAACGTTGTGCTCGGCGCACCACCCTTCTTCCTGCGCCTCCTCGCGCCCGACCAGCGCGGAGAATTTCGGCATCTTCCATCCGGTGTGATGGCCGAAATAAGCAATGCTCGCCAACAGCAGAAGGACGGCGGCGGTGGGGACGGACCGCGCCAAACCGGCGAGCGAGCGGCGCACCAATCCGGCGCCACGTAGCGCACGGGATGTGCTCGGACTCGATGCGGGCGCCGCACGATTCGATTCGATCCATGCCTGACTCATACTGACCTCCAATGGTCGGACATTGGGGAAGTCCGACCGACGTCGTCGCTTGGCTTTACGCTCGTCTGAGCAGGATCTCTGTCCGACGCAACGGGCCGGACGCTGAAAACAAACGAGGATGCGCTGCCATGCCAGGCGGCAAGCAGCTGACCTGCGGGGAGAGGCTCTGAATTAGAGCAGGAAGGATTGCAGGAGCGCGCGCAATGCCGCGCCCGAGAAGATAAGACGGGGGTCTTCGCCCCCTTGCTCGAAGGTCAGAGAGGTCGTGGGGCGCGGATCGATCGCAAGGACCGGGAGTAGCAGTGCATGCGACATCAGGTTTTCGGCGATCTCGAAGTCCACGCGCGTCTGTTCCGGGCTAGTCGCCCCGCCACAGAGGCAGCTCCCGCAGGAAGCATCATCGTTCGGTGCGGGCGGCAGCGGCGAGTTGTCGCGGGAGCAAGGCTCCTTCGAGGGGCAGCACGAATCGCCGGAGTCAGACGTGACAAGAAAGCCATGGCAGGCAAATGGGCAGATCAGCAAATCCAGAATCAGAATCAGTGCAGGAATCGCCGGACGCATGGGGTGGTCGCCGAAACCGAAGACAGAAGCAATGAGCAATCCTAGTCCTCAGTACCGTTTCGGTCAACATGATCGGAAAACTTGATCCAATCCGGCACCGTACGTTCGGCCATCGTTCTCGGGCGCAAAGTGAGGTAGCTCGCAGAGAGCACGAGCGGAGGCGCCGAGCCGAAGGGCGGCACAATATCCCTGACGTTCTCGGCTCAGTGGATCACCAAGAATCGGTCGGTTCGTCCATGATCGAGCTTTTCGAGGTCTGGTCCTGCGGTTCCCTCGGTCAACGTGCCCGGCGCGAGCGAACACGCCTTGCGACGCGGCCGTGTGCGGGTATCATGAGCCTCAATTCGTTCCTGGTGGGTTCGGCTGGAATCAGCCGACGAAGAGAGGGAAGACGGTGCGAATCCGTCGCGGGGCCGCCGCTGTGATCGGCGAGGCCTCGGACCTAACGGCACCTAACCCGACCGGACGTCCCGCCCCGATCTTTCGGTTGCGGCGAACGCGTTTTCGGCTTGGGGTAGATGCTTGAAGCCACTGCGGCGGTTGCCATGCCGCGGGAAGGCGTCCGGGGCCGTCTGAGCCGTCAGCCAGAAGACCTGCCCACAGGTAAGTGCTTCAGTCACGTGCTTCGAACCGGGCACGCTGAAGACGGGCAGGCTCCCCTTGCCGGTAGCTTGAGCGACCCGTTTCGGCGCGCGCGTCGAAGCGGGTCTTCTTTTTTGCCCGAGCCGGCAAAGGGGGTCGTATGCAAGGGTCCGCCAGAGGGCGCGCGGGCGGTGTCGCCGCGCCCCGCCAGCGCCGCGGTTTTAGCCTTGTGGAGCTCGTGGTCGTTTTCGCCGTCATCGGCCTTCTGATGGCGCTGCTGCTCCCTGCCGTGCAGAACGCGCGGGCCGCGGCTCGCTCGGTGCAGTGCCGATCCAACCTCAAGCAACTCGGTCTCGCGCTGCACCAGTACGCCGAGACGTGGGCCGGGCACATGATGCCGGTGTCGACGTATGACTGGATGGATCCGGTCTCCGAGCCGCTCTACTGGTTCGGACTCGTCGAGCCCCCTGTCTCGTCGAGCGCTCCGTGGACGGTGGACCGCACCCGCGGCTTCCTCATGCCGTACACGGAACGCAGCACGGCGATCGAGCAGTGCCCGGAGTTCGCCCACTCGGAGAGCCAGTTTCTCCTGCGGTTCGACCGGCCCACCATCAGCTACGCCTACAACTACCAGCACCTGGGCCCCGGCATCGTCCGCGACTGGCTGACCGGGGCGCTCCTCAGCCCCGTCACGTTCCAGTGGCGTGATGTCGAGAAGACCTCGGCCACGGTGGCGTTTGCCGACTCGGCCCACATCCAGTGGTGGTGGCCTGCCCCGGAGCCGCGGCTCATGGAGAATTTTTACCTGGAACCGCCGAGCAGCGAGTACCCGACGGTGCATTTCCGCCATGTGGGGAACACCGCGAACGTTCTGTTCCTGGACGGTCACGTGGAGACCATGAAGCCACAGATCCATGATTTGCCGGGCTGGTGGCCCCAGGAAGCGCGCGATCTTTGCTTCGAGAAGAAAGTGTTCGACCTGGGAGACAACGATGAACTCTTTGACCGCCGCAAGACTGGGTATTAGCCTTGCACTCTTGGCCGGCTGCGCGCGCGCCCCGCGCGAGGACGCTGTGCCGGAGGCAGCCGCCCGGCCGCTGTCCCGGGCAGAGGTGAAATCGCTGCTGCCGCCGAGATTGCAAGGGGCGGATGGGCTGGCAACCGGTTCGCAAACGAACGAAAGGAGTGTTCCATGAGAACGATCGCCGTGGTGGCGCTCATCTTCGTCGCTGCACTTTCGCGGCTGCTGCCACACCCGCCGAATGTGAGCCCGCTCATCGCTCTTGGGCTCTTCGGGGCCGCCCACTTGCTGGACCGGCGGCTGGCCTTTGTCCTGCCGCTGGCCGCGATGGCGCTGAGCGATATCGGGCTCGAGCTGCTGGCGTGGTCGGGCGTGTACTCGGGTTGGATGGCACAAACACGAGGCTTCCACTCCGGAATGGTCGTCGTCTATGCGACCCTGGCGATCATTACCGCCATGGGCCTGCTTCTGCGGCGCAAGCGTTCGGTGGCGCGGATCGCCGCCGTGACCTTCGCGTCCTCGCTGATCTTTTTTCTGATCACGAATGGCGCCGTCTGGCTGTTCGAGGGCCTGTACCCCCGGACCCCGGCGGGGCTGTGGACCTGCTACGTGGCGGGGTTGCCGTTTTTCCGGAATACGGTGCTTGGGGACGCGGCATACAGTGTGCTGCTATTCGGGGGATTCGCGCTGGCGGCGGCGCTGGTCCCCGGGCTTCGTGAACCACGGCTCAGCGTGGCGCACGATCTCGAGCCCGGTGTCTCGGCGTAGCCGCGAGCGGTCCTGCTCGTGTCATCCTGAGCGGAGCGAGGAACGAGCGCAGCGAAGGATCTGGCCCACCAAAGAATTCGAAAAGGAACCGCCGATGTACGCCGATCTGAACACGATCCCACTGTCGGTTCCCTGAACCGACCCGTTGGTTCTTCTTCTTGTCGGCATCGGTCGGCGTTCGTCGGCGGTTGCAATATTTGGCAGGGTGGCACGCCCAGAGCCCCAGTCATCCAAGCGAGGGGCGTGAGCGTGGCGCCGGCGCTTGACGCGGCCGCGCTTGTCCTCGTGCGCGCAGCGAGACACCGACCTCCCGTGGTCCGTGCCTAGGGACGCGCGCGGCGGGCGTCATGGCGACCCGTTCTGGCCGAAAAGGCGCCATACAGCACCAGGCCCAGCGCCGCCGCCAGCAGCACGAGCCGCGCCTCGCTCCAGGTGCTGCTCGCGAACAGCCACGCACAAAGCCCCAGCGCCGCGATCGAAACCAGCGTGCCGGCCGGCGCGGTGAATGTCGCGGGCGCTACGCCCTCTTGGCGACGCAATACCGGCAGAGCCGCGCAGGTGGCGGCGTAGGCGATCAGCCGGATGATCGTGCTGATCGTGACCGCGGAAAGGAACGTGCCCGAGAGCGCCAACCCGAGCATGACGGCGGCGGAGATCAATATGGCCGCATGGGGTGTGTGAAAACGCGGATGGGTGGCGCAGAGAAACCGCGGGAGTTGCCCCTGTTCGGCCATCGCGAACAGCAAACGCGGCGCGGCCAGCATGATCGAGTTCAGCGTGCCGGTCACGGAAACCAGCGCACCCACCGCAATCAGCGCGC
>JBGPMX010000451.1:0-4826 GCA_041487215.1 Planctomycetia bacterium
CCAACCATTCAATGGCTCGCGGGGGGGTGCGGGGGGGGGGCGAGGAGCCCCCCCCGCAACAACGCCGACAAAATCAAAAACTCGGCCATCACCAGCGCCCGGGAAACGTCGACCGAGTACCGGGAAATGGGTAGTGGCTCAGTTTGGCTGATACCCCCCTTGTCCCCCCCTTCCGAAGGGGGGGTAGGGGGGGTATCAGGGGACGTGTTCATTGCTCGAATCAGGCAACGTGTTCATTGGGATCTTCGGACTTTCAAGTGGGTAGAGTCGCGACCTGGAGCTTCCGACGGTACGGATTCCTCTTCTCTGTTGCGGGTACCTCGAGGCATGACGACGTACGCCGCGGCCAGCGATCTTTGCCGTCGCTTGCACCCGGAAGATCGCTCCGTTGACAATGGCGCCGCACGCGGAGTAGCCTGGCGCGCGGCAGGCACCGAGCGAACACAACGCACGACGGGGAACCCATGCTGTCGGTTGTCGGTCCGCCGCTTACCACCTGTGAGGGGAAGACGCGGCGCGAGTGGCTGCGCGTCGGCGGGCTGGCCGCCCTCGGACTGAGCCTGCCGCAGCTGCTGCGGTTGCGCGCGAGCGGCGCGGAACTTCTCGAGCGGTCGGGCCGCACCGGCCGCGCCCGCTCCTGCATCCTCATGTTCCTGTTCGGCGGCCCGGCACACCAGGACACCTGGGATCCCAAGCCGGACGCGCCCAGCGAAACACGGGGAGAATTTCGCCCCATCCAGACCGCCGTGCCCGGCATCCAGGTCAGCGAGCACCTGCCAGAGCTGGCAAAACTCGCCGAGCACTACGCGATCGTTCGATCCGTGAGCCACCCCGATAATACGCACACGGTGGCCATGCACTACATGCTGACCGGCGCCCGGCACCTCGCACCGAACACGAACCCGCGCAACCAGCCGAGTGACTTCCCCACATACGGCTCGGTGCTCAACTACCTGCGCCCCGCCGCCGGGCCGATGCCTCGGGCGGTCAGCCTGAACGCGCCGGCCAACCAGGTATCGGCGGGCAACTTTATCTTCCCCGGTTTCTTCGCCGGGTTCCTCGGGGCCGCGTACGACCCGCTCTTCGTCGCGCAGGACCCGAGCGAGCCGGGCTTCCGGGCGTTCCCGGTGGAAGAGGAGCCCGGTCGCCTGGCGCGACGCGAGACGCTGCGCGCCCGACTCGGCAGCACACTGGATTCCATGGAGCAAGCCGCGAGCGTGCGGCGGCTCGATCGCTATTACGAACAGGCCCTGGACCTGCTCTGTTCCGCCGCCGCCCGACGCGCCTGCGATCTAGATCGCGAGCCGCCCGCGCTGCGCGACCGCTACGGTCGCACGGCGTTCGGCCAGGGGCTGCTGCTGGCCCGGCGGCTCGTGGAAGCCGGCGTCTCTCTGGTCACGGTGAACTGGGCTCGGGATGACGCCTTCTGGGACACGCACAAAGACAACTTCAGGGACCTGAAGACGAAACTGCTGCCGCCGTTCGACACGGCCTTTTCCGCACTGGTTGAAGACCTGGCGCAGCGGCGACTGCTCGACGACACGCTGCTCGTCTGCCTCTCGGAATTCGGGCGCACACCGAAGATCAACGCCAACGCGGGGCGCGACCACTGGGCGCCCTGCTTCTCGGTGGTGCTCGCGGGAGCCGGCATCCGCGGCGGGCAGGTGTACGGGGCGTCCGACCGCATTGCCGCCTACCCGGCGGCTTCCCCGGTATCGCCCGAGGACCTGGCTGCCACGATCTACTCGGCGCTGAGCGTCGATCCTTCCGCGGTGATTCGCGACCCGCTCGGGCGTCCCCACCCGCTCTGCTCCGGCCGCGTGCTGAACGCGCTTTATTAGGGCCGCGGTCAGGGGCTCAAGGAGCCAGCGGGGTTGCTCGTCGTGCCTGGGTGGCCGACGCTCTCTGCGCTCCGCCGACGGCCCTCCCTCGCCCCGCCGCGTCCTCGCCCCACGCTTTGCACCCTTCACCCCACGGGCACTTCACCGCCCCTCACCTCCGGCTTGCGCTTCACGGCCCCTCACCCCCAACCCCTCTCCCCACGCTCGCTCCTAGTGATCCATGAGAGGAGCTCCCGTGGGGCGAGGGGAGAGGTTCGGAGATGAGAAGCGCCGGGAGATGACATGGGCGCTTGCGCCCCGGGGTGGCTTGCCTCATACCGAACCTCTCGTGCGCGCACACTTCTCTCCTCGCCGCACGCTTGCCGCTCGGCGCATCATTCTCTCAGGGGGAGAGCCTCTCTCTGCGCGCCCACTTCTCCCCTCGCCCCACGCACAGCTGCCCTCAGGGATCATGGCCGCGAGCGTGGGGAGAGGGGTCGGGGGTGAGGGGCGCTGAAGTGCTGAGGGACGCCCGAACCCGGGGGCGAGGGGGCGTAAGCACACGGCGACCAGGATACGGAGCAACAACGCCGGGCAAAACAAGCGCCCACGCGGTAGCATGATGCCTGAGAACTCGATCATGAACGAAAAAGACTCTCCATCCGCGCGGCGCCCGAGCCGAGGATGCCTATGACAATCCTCTGTCACCGCCATATACTTGCCATCGCCGCAATGCTCGCAACCTCCGCGCTGCTGCGCGGCGATGCCGCGGCCCAGAAGCCCGCACGCGCCGGCCGTCCCGCGCAAGACTACGCGGCCGAGCTGCCGCGTATCGCGCCCAAAGAACCCGCCGACGCGCTCGCGTCCTTCCAGATCCACCCCGGCTTTCGCATCGAACTGGTCGCGAGCGAGCCGCTCGTTCGCTCGCCCGTCGCTCTGGACATCGATGAGAACGGGCGGATGTTCGTCGTGGAATATCCCGAGTACAACCAGTACGCCAACAAGGATTTCAACGGTCACGGCCGCGTGCGGCTGCTCGAGGACACCGACGGCGACGGCCGCTACGACAAGAGCACCGTTTACGTCGATGATCTCGACTCGCCGGTCGCCGTCGCCTGCTACGACGGCGGCGTTTTCGTGGGAGCAGTGCCCGACATCCTCTACTGTAAGGACACCGACGGCGATGGCGTGGCGGACGTGCGCGAGCCGGTGTTCACCGGCTTCGCGCGGGATCCTGCGGGCGAGGCGATGATGAACTCGTTCCGCTGGGGCCTGGACAACCGATTCCACGTATCGACGGGCCTCGCGGGCGGCAGCGTGCGCCGGGCCGATGCGCCGGATGCGAAACCGGTTTCCGTACGCGGCCAGGGAATGCTCTTCGACCCGCGCAGCCTGGAATTCGAGCTCACGAGCGGCGGCGGACAGCACGGCATGAGCATGGACGACTGGGGCCACACGTTCGTCTGCGGCAACAGTGAGCCGATCCACCTCGTGATGTACGACGCGCGCTACATCGCACCCCATCCCTACGTGCAGGCTCCCGCCGCCGCCGTCAACATCGCGCCCGGCGGCAAGTACACCAAACTGTTCCGCATCAGCGCGAACGAGCCCTGGCGCGTGCTGCGCACCCGGCTGCGTTCCCAGGGAGCCGTGCCCGGGTCCGACGAGGGGGGCCAGCCCTCGGGCTTCTTCACGGGCGCAAGCGGCGTGACCGTGTACCGCGGCGATGCGTGGCCCGAAGAGTACCGCGGCAATGTTTTCGTGGGCGAGGTGTCCGGCAACCTTATCTATCGTGCGCGACTGGAGCCGAGCGGTGTGGGATTCACCGCCCAGCGCGCCGACGAGACGGCCGAGTTCCTGGCCTCGCGCGACAACTGGTTCCGCCCCGTGCAGTTCGCCAACGCGCCGGACGGCACGCTGTACGTCATCGACATGTACCGCGAGCTCATCGAAGGGGCGGCCTTCCTGCCGCCGGAGATACTCAAGCACCTGGACGTGTCGAGCGGGCTCGACCGCGGGCGGATCTACCGCATCGTGCCCGACGGATTCAAGCAGCCCAAGCCGCCGCGGCTCGGGCAGGCGACCACACAGGAACTCGTCCGGCTGCTCGAGCATCCGAACGGCTGGCACCGCGACACCGCGTCGCGCTTACTTTATCAGCGGCAGGATCGCGCCGCGGTCCAGCCGCTCAGGAAGCTGGCGACCGGATCCCGCTCGGCGCTCGGCCGCTTGCACGCACTCTATGCGCTCGAGGGATTGAAGGCCCTGGAGCCCGAGCAGGTGGCGAAGGCGCTGGGCGATGCCGAACCCGGGGTGCGCGAGCACGCGCTGCGGCTCGCCGAACGGTTCGCGTCCGCGCCGGCCATCGCGGACAAACTCAGCGCCATGACCGAGGACCCGGTCCTGCGGGTGCGCTACCAGCTGGCGTTCTCGCTCGGATCGTTTTCAGGTTCCATGCCGGGACAGGCGCTGGCCCGGCTGTCGCTGCGCGACGGGGCCGACCCATGGGGACGGCTCGCCATCCTGAGCTCGGCAAGCGCCGCCCCGGGTCAGTTGTTCCACTTGCTCGTCGCCGACCGGGGCCTCCGCGCGACGGGGCATGGACATACGCTGCTCGTCGAGCTGGCCGCTCAGATCGGGGCCGCGGATCGCGCCGGCGACGTGGCGGCCGTCGTGGACGGCGTCGACGAGCTTGCCAACGAGGAGAGGGAGCTGGCACACGCGATCGTGCGCAGCCTGGCCGGCCAGCAATCGGCGGCGGCGCGGGAGCGGCTCCGCGACGCAGCCGGCAGCAAGGCCGCAGCCGTTCTCGCGGCTGTGCTGCGCGACGCGCGTCGCACGGCCGACGATGACAACCGGAAGCCGGCGGAGCGAGTCAGCGCCGTCCGCACGCTCGCGCTCGAGGAATTTGCGGACGTCCAAGAGCTCTTCCGTCAGCTCCTCCAGCCGCGCCAGCCCCAGCCGGTTCAGACGGCCACGCTCGAGACCCTGGCCCGGTTCGACGAC
>JBGPMX010000452.1:0-4825 GCA_041487215.1 Planctomycetia bacterium
CGAAGTTGTGCGTCTCGGTCCTCTCGAGCGTGCGACCCAGGTAGAACTGCAGCGGCGCCAGCACGAAGCCCTCGGGCGGGATCGAGAGCCGTCGCACCCGGCTCGGCTTCTTCATGTCCAGCACCAGCTCCTCGTAGATCATCATTTCGTCGTGCAGACGCAGGTTGACGCTGTTCGGGTTGACCTGCGTCTCATCGAACGGGTCGATGACGATCGAATCGCCCAGGTGCCGCCGGATCTCGTCGCCGCTGAGAATCATGAGTCGATGGCCCGTTTCGTCCGTAGTCCGATCTTGGGACAGAGATCTTCCAGGCAGCACAGCGAGCAGGCCGGCTTGCGCGCCGTGCAGGTCCTGCGCCCGTGCTGGATGACGCGGTGGCTAAAGTCGATCCATTCGCGGGGGGGCAGGAGCTCCATCAGAACTCTCTCGATCTTGACCGGATCGCTGTGCCGGGTCAGGCCGAGCCGCCGAGAGAGGCGGCGGACGTGCGTGTCGACCACGACGCCGCAGGCCAGCGCCATTGCCGTGCCCAGGACCACGTTGGCCGTTTTGCGCCCAACCCCGGCCAGCTGCACCAGCTCCGCCATCGAGGACGGCACCTGCCCGCCGTGCCGCTCGGCGATCCGCCGGCAGCATTCGCGGATGGACCGAGCCTTGCTCCGAAAGAAACCGGTCGAGCGGACCTGGTTCTCCAGCTCGGCGGGATCGGCGGCGGCATACTCGGTCGCGGTGCGGTACCGCGCAAACAGGGTGGGCGTGACCATGTTCACGCGCTCGTCGGTGCATTGCGCGGACAGGATCGTCGCGATAAGCAGTTCGAGCGGGTTGCGAAAGCGCAGCGCGCAGGTAGCGTCCGGGTACTCCCGCGCCAGACGCCGCGCTACCGTGCCAGCGCGTTGCCGCGCGCTGCCCCCCCGCTGGCGTTGTGGGTTGGTTGGCATCGCGTCGCAGGACTCGTGGCGCGGCACGCTGATCGGGTTCACACAGGGCGTCACGGGGTTGGGAAAAGGATGAGCCGGCCGCCGCGGCGGCGTTCGTCCCAAAGAAACCGCCGTGCCGGCAGCGGGGCGATCTTAGGGGCCGCGTGCCGCGCCTGTCAAGCGTCGTGTGCTCCGCCTATAATCGGGGCACCCGATTTGTGCGGCACCGCCATGAGCGAAGCGGCCTACGAGCCTGAGTATCTCCGTGGTATCCGGCACTTCAACGCGGGCGAATTCTTCGAGGCGCACGAGGCGTGGGAGGAGATCTGGAAGCGGACCCAGGGCGAGCGGCGGCTCTTCTACAAGGGGCTGATCCACGCGGCCGTCGCGCTCTACCATCTCCGGAACGGCAACCGGCACGGCGCGGCCAAGGTGTTCGGCAGTTGCCGCATGTACCTTGGTCCCTACGCCACGTTCTACGAAGGGGTGGGAGTCGCGCGACTTCTGGAATCGCTCGGGCATTGCTTCGCAGGGATCGAGCAGGGATCGGCCGCATCGTCCGCCGCCGAGCTGGATCCGGAATGCATGCCCCGCATTGAGCTTGACAGCGGCGGCAGGAGCGCCTGAACCATGAGCGATGCACCCGAGCAACTCCCGGCCGGCTTCGATCCCGACCCGCTCAAGAGCTTCCGCGGTACAACCCGGCTGTTCCCGCTCCCCAGCGTGGCGCTCTTCCCGCACGTGCTTGTGCCGCTGCATATCTTCGAGCCGCGCTACCGCGCGATGCTGCGCGACGCCATCGCCTCCGACCAGCTGCTCACCACCGTGCTCGTCAAGCCCGGCCACGAGGCGGAAGCGGGCGCACCGCCGCTCTTCCCGGTCGGCTGTCTGGGCCAGATCGTCCGCTGTGACCCGTTGCCCGACGGGCGCTCCAACATCGTGCTGCGCGGCATCTGTCGGGTGCGGATTGATGTGGAGCAACAGGACAACCGCCCCTACCGAACCGCCCGCGTGACCGTGCTCGAGGATCACTATCCGGTCACGCCCCAGGGCACCGCCGCGATCCGCGATCTCGGGGAACGCGTGCTCACGAGCCTGACCGAGCTGCTACGGCTCGCGGGACGAACGGGGGACGCCGAGACCATCCTTGCCGTGCGCGACGTCCCGGCCGGTAAGCTCTGTGACATCGCGAGCCACTGCGTCGGGTTCGACGCCACGGTAAAGCAAGCGCTCCTGGAGGAGCCCGAGGTGATGCGCCGCATCGAGACGCTGATGACGTGGATGCACGCGGTGCTCACGAACGCGTCGGTTCGCCACCGCGGCGACGAACCCGGCCCGGCCTTCAGCGTGAACTGAGGGACGCGGCTATTGCCGCTCGGGCATAGGGCGAGGCACAAGCGCGGTCTGCGCTTCCCCCCCTGCCCGCCCCGTGGATGCGCACGCGGGCGGCGCCGCGCAGGATCCGTACGCAGGACGGCACGCGGGGGCGTAGCAGCGCGGAGCACAGCAGCCAGCCAGGACAACGGCAAGAATGGCGAAGGGTCCGATGGGTCGACGCACGGGAATAGCCTCCTTCCGGTTCCGATAGGGAAACAGCGGAAGAGAGGTTGGTACAGGAAAAGGCGTTTTCGGGCAAGAGCACCCGACCGGTTCGTTAGCGGCCCAATCAACCAGAGAAGGCAAGGCGGAAAACGGGGAAAACGGAAAGCGTGAGCATCGGACCGCTCGATCTCATTGGTTTCAGTCGCGCTGTGCGAATTGCCTAGCTCGCCGGCGCGTCGCCGATGCGTGCGATGATCTCGATCGCGCGGTAGCGCACGACCGCGTCCGGCTCGTCGGCGAGTTGCTGGAGGGCGGCAACGGCGGCAGGACCGTAGCGGACGAGGTCGTCCACGGCGGCTTGATACGCCTCGTCACGCACGTTCGACGTGCGGATCACGTCGATAAGCTGGGAAATTTCGCGGTCACGCGGATTAGTTTGCTCCATTGCGAGCACCTCGCCGACTGGAGACTACGCGGGCACGCAGCGCGTGAGCCCCAGACGGTACCGCGATCGGAAGCCGAGTCAACCCGAGAATGGGGCGAGCGGTTGTCCCAGCGACCCAGTCCCGAGCCAGGACAACCGCTCGCAAAAACCTCACACGTAAAAACTTAGGATGCTACGGCTGACGTGCAAGCACCCCGCCCCCTGTTGGGTAAATAATTTGGCGTGCGGGGGGGTGCGGGTTTGGAAGTTGCGCTTCTTCGTTGGATCGCCGCCGCATACGCGGCGGGTCAACGCTGTTAGACGGGCGGTGCGGGGGGTGTGTCTGGGCGTGTCGAGAGGCGCCGCCCGGATTCGAACCGGGGAATAACAGATTTGCAATCTGCTGCCTTACCACTTGGCTACGGCGCCCAAGTCGTTGAATGTTACCGCTTTCAGCGATTTTGCGTCAAGGCCGCCATGTCCGTGCGTTCCCTCAGGCACGCTCGGTCATGCGGCCGGCACGATCGTTTGGATCGGCACCTTCCACCCGGGGGCTTGATCTGAAATTAGAGCCGCGTCGGCAGCTTCGGGAAGAAGGCGACGGGCAGGAAGGAGGCGATGGGGCCGAGAAGCAGGGAGAACAGGAACCACACCAGCGCGCCACGTAGTCGGGTCCCCTGCAGCGCAGGTCGCCGACGGCGGCGACCCGCACGGTAGCCGTGGTCATGGCACCCCTGCTCAGATTCAGATGCGGTGCATGAGGACCAGGATGATCACGATCAGCAGGACCAGGCCGAGCCCGCCGCTGGGGTAATACCCCCAACCACGGCTGTGCGGCCAGGTGGGCACGGCACCCAGCAGGAGCAGGACCAGAATGATGAGCAAGATCGTTCCAAGCGTCATACCCAATCTCCCTCGTCTCTTCGAGTTCCGATTCAGGACGTGATGCGACACGCTTCCGCCGCCGAGCGCCGCGGCTCTTCCTGCTTCAGCCCCATGAGGCGCGTCATGGCGACGTTGCTCACGGCTCGCGCAAGCATCCCCGCCCCGACCGCGCCGAACACTGTCCCGGTAAGCCCGCCACGGCGCATGTGCGAGAGCACCAGCGTCGCCCCCGCGATGCCAACCAGCAGCCGAGCGCCCGGCGACCAGCTCGCTTGCGTCAAGTCCGAAGAAGCGCCACGACGCGCGGCGCCCCCCTGAAGACCGGGCGCGCTGCCCGTGCGCTCCGCTGTCAAGCCACCGAACCGGTTGCGCACGTCGCGCCACGCGGCGTCCAGCCCCTCTTCCAGGCCGTTGAAGGCTCCCACGATCTGATCGCGCACCAGGGAGCGCCGCCGCCTCCCTTGATCCGGATCGAACACGTACATCAGCCCGGCACCGACTCCTATGCCTTTCAGCAAACTCATTGTGCTAGCCATCGCGACTCCCTCCTCCTGATGGACCGGTCTTGTGCATACCCGCGGGTTCGCCCGATGCAGACGAGCTTGTCACTGCACCTGCGTCCGGCCGCCGGCCGTTGCTCGAGACGGCACGGTGTGAGAACCCAAGCCCAACCGTGTTGCAATTCCTATGCCGCAGCCGGGCACGAAGCCCGCAGGTGAAGCAAATGGGTTCATGACGCTGAAGCGTGCGCATCATGGCTCGACGGGCCCGTTAGGGCCCGTCCAAAAATAACTTGACCATTTGACCCACTTGAAAGAGAGAATCCGCCGCGTGTCCCCCATCGAACTGCCGTTGCACCTGCGATGCAAGCCGGGGTGTGTCTCGGCGGATTCTCTCTTTCAACGGCGCGCCCACACCGCTGAAACGAGCAGAAATGGAGCCACTGCGAGGCGAGCTGCGGGCGCAGGCTCGGGGCCGGTTTTGTCGATGCGCCGCCCGACCCAGCCAGGTGCGTCGCTCGCAGTGGCTCCATTAGTAGGTCAAATGTGCAAG
>JBGPMX010000453.1:0-4814 GCA_041487215.1 Planctomycetia bacterium
CGTGCGGGCACGCGGCGACGCGGCGGAGATGATCCGCGAGGACCCGGAGTTCGTGCTGCCCGAGCACGCGCTCGTCAAGGCCGCCATGGTCGCCCGCTTCGGTCCGTCCCTGGAGCTCGCCAGCGTCGGCTAGCGTACTACCGATTTTGGATTTTAGGGCCCGTCCAAAAATAACTTGCACATTTGACCTACTAATGGAGCCACTGCGAGCGACGCACCTGGCTGGGTCGAGCGGCGCATCGACAAAACCGGCCCCGAGCCTGCGCTCGCAGCTCGCCTCGCAGTGGCTCCATTTCTGCTCGTTTCAGCGGTGTGGGCGCGCCGTTGAAAGAGAGAATCCGCCGAGACACACCCCGGCCTGCATCGCAGGTGCAACGGCAGTTCGATGGGGGACACGTGGCGGATTCTCTCTTTCAAGTGGGTCAAATGGTCAAGTTATTTTTGGACGGGCCCTTAGTTTGACCGCTTGACCTGACCGCGCGCGGGCAGCGATGTTTAACCCGAGCCCCAGCGGGGTCGGCGCCTGGCGTGACGCACTGCCCTGTCCTCATCTGACACGGACGCCGTTGGCGTACCGGTTCAACGAGACCCGGACCCTTTTCGGCGCGGGTCTCCCGTCCCCGCCGCGCGCTAGACCGAAGGTCTCCCCGCTCGCCAACGACCCCTCACCCCCGCCCCTCTCCCCACGCACGCCGCCGTGATCTCTGAGGGCGGCTCGCGTGGGGCGAGGGGAAAGCGTGGGACGTAAGAGGCGCAGGGATACGAAAAGATCTCTCCCCTCGCCCCACGCGTGCTCCTCCCATGGATCCCAGGAGCAAGCGTGGGGAGAGGGGCGGGGGTGAGGGGCGCGTGGCGACCCACGTCGAAAGAAGCCTGTGGCGCCACCGCGCTGACGCGATATCGACATACCGATGCCCGTCGAGGACAGGGGACAACGTCGCGCGCCGCGGCGTATGATAGGGGCCATGACAGGCGATTCTCTGCCGGAGGCACCAACCGGAAAGGCCGGCGCGCTCCCCGCCCGGCCCGCGCCGCCAGAGCCAGCTGCCTTGAACGACACCCGCGTACCGCCGACCTTCCACGCGAGCGCCGAGCGGCGTGCGCAGGACGAGGCCCGCCGGCTGCTCGAGCAGCTCGGGCCCGGCAGCGAGCTCGACGACTTCCACCTGCTGTCCCTCCTCGGCCAGGGCTCGTTCGGCCGGGTCTTCCTCGCGCAGCAGCTCTCGCTCGACCGCCACGTCGCGCTCAAGATCACCCCGGACTCCGGGTCCGAGGCGCGCACGCTGGCCAGCCTGGAGCACGACCACATCGTGCGCGTCTTTTCCGACCAGGTCGACGGCGAGCGCCGGCTCCGCCTGCTCTGCATGCAGTACGTGCCGGGCACCATGCTGGAGCGCGTCATCGCCGCGCTGGCCGCCGTGGACCGTTCGCAGTGGTCCGGCCGCGCGATCATCGAAGCCGTCGACCGCCTGAACACCCAACCATCGCTGTTCCACCCGGCGGCGCTGCGCGACCGCGAGGAGCTGGCGCGCGCGGATTACATCGAGGCGGTCTGCTGGATCGGGGCGCGGCTGGCCGAGGCGATCGACTACGCGCACGCGCGCGGCGTGCTGCACCGTGACATCAAGCCGGCGAACATCCTGGTGAACGCCTACGGGCGCCCCCTGCTGGTCGATTTCAACCTGGCGTTCCGGCCCGAGCGGATCGCCTCGGAGCCTTCTCTGTTCGGCGGCACGCTGGCGTACATGGCACCCGAGCACCTCGACGCGTTCAACGCCGAGCACCCGACGCCGCTGCATGCGGTCGACCGCCGCTCGGATGTGTACTCGCTGGGCATCGTCCTGTTCGAACTGCTGACGGGCGAATTGCCGTTTGCCGAGGAGCCGGGCTCGAGCGAGCGGGCCGAGTCGCTCGAGGCGATGGCCGCCGACCGGCGCGCGGGCGCGCCCGGCGCTCGGGCGCGTTGGGCCGCCGTTCCTTACGCACTCGATCAGGTGCTGCGGCGTGCGATCGCGCCCGATCCGAACGCGCGATTCCAGACCGCGGCGGAGATGGCGCGGGCGCTGGCCGCGGCCGCCGAGCAGCACCGGCGGCAATGCACGCTGCCGGTCCGCGGGCCGTTCACGCGCGCGGGCGAGCGCCGCCCTTTTTTGACCCTGCTGGTTCTCACCATGCTGCCGCACCTGGTCGGAAGCGTCGTCAACGTGACGTACAACCAGGTGCAGATCGTGGACCACCTGACGGCGGCCCAGAAGAGCGCGTTCGTGTGGGTTTGCGCGGCGTACAACACGGTCATGTACCCGCTCTGCCTGGTGCTGCTCGTGCGCCTGGTGACCCCCGTGTTCGGCTGTTGGGCGGCGATCCGCGCGGGCGACGCGGTCGATCCAGCCACGGCACGAGCGGCCAGACGGCGGATCAGTGTGTGGCCGCTCTGGGCGGTCGCCCTCTCCTGCCTGGGATGGTTGCCCGGCGCCGTGCTCTTCCCCGCCGGCATCGTCCTCGTGGCCGGGCCGGTTGCGGCGGACGTCTACGGTCACTTCGTCATCTCGTTCACGCTCTCGGGTCTCATTGCGCTCACGTACTCATTCTTCGCCGCGCAGTGCGTGGTACTGCGGTTGCTCTACCCGCGGCTGTGGGCGGCGGAGGAGAACCCGGCGGAGAGCGCCGAGCTGGCCACGACGCCAGCTCTCGTGCGCGCCTTTCAGTTCCTGGCCGGCACCATCCCCCTGGCAGGTGCGGCGATGCTGGTCGCGGTCGGACCCGAGACCTCGGGCTACCGCACGTTCCGTCTCCTGGTGACCGCGCTGATCGCACTGGGTATGGCCGGGTTCGGGCTCGCGATCATCGCCACCGGATACCTGACCCGCACGCTGCGTGCGCTGGGCGGCACGAGCCGCACCAGCGCGCCCAACCAGGAATGACGCGGTATTGCTACGCATGGCGTCGGGACGGGTGCCACGGACAGCGAGTCACCTGCGCAGGATGTCGTTGCGTGACTCACGCGAAACATGGCAACCGCCGATGCACGCCGACCGACGCCGATAGGAAGAAGACCACCCGGCCCTGTTCCGGACTCGCGCGGGACGTGCTATCGTGAAAGTGAAATCGACTTTACGGCGATAGGACAGACTCTCCATGCTCGTGCGCGAACCCTGGGTGGCGGACCGCTTCTACCCGGCCAGCCCGGCAGCTTGCCGTGAAGAAGCCGAACGGTACCTGAGCGGGCCATTCGGCGACGTGGCAGAGTTGCCTGAGCACCCCTTGGGCGGGGTCGTGCCCCACGCCGGCTGGGCGTTTTCCGGCGCCGTCGCCGGCGAGGTCTTCGCCTACCTGCGCGCGCACGCCCGCCCGCAGACGCTGGTCATTACCGGAACCGTGCACGTGCCGGAGGTCATTTATCCGGCCACGATGACGATGGGCGCATGGAGGACGCCCGTGGGCGACCTCGAGATTGACTGCGAGTTCGCCTGGAACCTGGTCCAGATGGGAGCGGCCGAGGACAACCCCGCCGGCCAGCGCCGCGAACACTCGCTCGAGGTACCCCTGCCGCTCGCCGCGCTCGCTTTTCCGGGAGTGCGGCTGGTGCCGCTCATGGTTCCGGTCACGGTTTCGGGAGTCGAGACCGGCCGGGCGGTGGCCGAGGTCGCTCGCGCACTCGGCCGGCGCGTGCTGCTGGTCGCGTCCACCGACCTCACGCACTACGGCCCGAACTATCAGTTCATGCCCGCCGGGGTCGGGACCGAGGCGCTGCGCTGGGTCAAGGAGGAGAACGACCGGGCGATGCTCGACGCCATCGCCCGCCTGGACGCCGAATCGCTGGTGCGGATGGTCCAGCAGCACAAGAACGCCTGCGGGCCGGCCGCGACCGCCTGCGTGCTCGCGGCAGCGCGCGAGCTGGGCGCCACACGCGCGCACGTGCTGACGTACACCACAAGCCACGACGTGATGCCGCGTGGCGAGCCGGTTAATTTCGTCGGGTACGTCGGCGCGATCTTCTGATCCCCGCGGAAACCCACATTCGCACCTCAAGATGTCGCCCGGGTCGGCCGATATAAGCTGCTGGCTGTGGGTCTCCGATGCGCCGGGGGAAACCCTGGCGGATTGGACAGCCTGGCTTGGAGGGGTCCGCGCAACGGCGAGCGCGACCCCTCATTTTTTTTGCGCCGCGTTCGACCGCAGGGGCCCGCCGCACGGACGGATGGAAGCTCAAGTGCCCAGCGGGTAGTCCGTTAGGGCGACCCGCAAGTCTGCTCGCAAGGGAAGCCCAACCCTGGGCTCCCGTCCGCCGCTCATGCTCGGAACAGTTCGCCCATGCGGCGGCCGAGCACCGCAGCGGCGACGGCGAGCGACGCGGCGAGCAGCGCCATGCCCAGCACGCCCATGGCGCTGGCAATGAACGGCCCGTCGTCGGGACGTGCAAACAGGACATAGATCGCCTTCGTGATCGGGAAATAGTTTTCGCGCTGGGCGAGCATGAGCGAGTCGCTCACCTCGAGCACCGCGAAGGCGAAGGTCAGAATCGAGCCGGCAATGATGTTGGCGGCAATCAGCGGCAGGAGGATGCAGCGAAACGTGCGCCAGCGGCTGGCTCCAAGGTTCTCAGCCGCCTCCTCGTAGACCGGGCTCGTCTGCTGAAAGCCGGCCAGCGCGGCGCGTGACATGTAAGGCAGGCGACGGATCGCGTAGGCGATCACCAAGAGCAGCAGCGGCGACTTCTGCGGGTCAAGGTTCGCGGCAAGCCAGGCGAGCACGCGGCCGGCGGCGCGCACGGGTGCGCCCAGCCGGCGCGGCGGCCGCGCACGCGGCTCGGCGGC
>JBGPMX010000454.1:0-4802 GCA_041487215.1 Planctomycetia bacterium
CTGTTAGCGCAGGAAATGACGCGAGATCGACGCCGCCGAGATCCATCGTGTTCGCCCCCGGCCCGCCGCGTACCGTCAACGTTGCGATCTCCGCGCACAGCGCCGGACCCGTGCCGGGATCCACACCGTTGATCCGGACCTGACCGGCGGCACACGTGATAGCGATGGCATCGTCGGCGTCGCTCGACACGGCCAGTGCGTCGCCGGCCACCGCGGAGCTGAGCGCGAGCAGCGCGCGCCGTTCGAGCCGTTCTGGGCCCTCGAGCCGCGTCCGGCCGGGCCGGCCACGGCGGGATGCTCGTCTTGAAAGGGCGCGGCGAACGGCGGAGCGCTGGCGGGCGGGACGCGCGGACGAAGGTACGCAGCGGGACATTGCGATACCAGGGGGGGTGCGTGAGAAAGAAAGCGGCTTCGCGGGACGTTCGCGGCCGCGTGTCAATCGCAGCTCAGCGTGCCTGGGAGGGCGCGGTCAGCTCAGCGCCACACGCGCCGGTTTGGGCGAGCGAAGCGACACCAGTTTAAGGGCTGGGGCGGGCGCGGTCCACGCAAAAGCGACCACCGCGAGAGGCCCCGGGCGGACGGAGCTAGCCCAAGAGTTCGCTGCGTAAGCTCCCGGCCCCGGCAATGGGCAGGGGGCGGCCTTCCCGATCCGGAAATGTGCTGTGCGGGTCGATACCCAAGAGATAAAACGCGGTGGCGAGCACATCCTTCGGCGACATCGGGCATTCCTCCACATCCCCCGCATGCTTATCGGTGCGGCCGACCAGGTTGCCGCGCCCCATGCCGCCCCCCGCGTAGACCTGCGAATAAGCGCGCGACCAGTGGTGCCGGCCGGCGCCGCGGGGCTTGGAGTCGATTCGAGGCGTGCGGCCATGCTCGCTGATCACCAGCACCAGCGTCTCGTGCAACATGCCGCGCTCTTCCAGATCCAGGATGAGCGCGGTGAACGTGTGGTCAAAAACCGGCAGCAGGAATTGCTTCAGCCGGCCGTAGTGATTGTGATGCGTGTCCAGGACCCGGCATTCAGCCCGTAGGCGTCCCAGATCACCGTCACGAACCTGGCTCCCGCCTCGATCAGCCGGCGCGCGGCCAGGCACGATTGGCCGAACAGTGTCATGCCGTAGGCTTCCCGCACCGGAATCGGCTCGCGTGCGAAGTCTAGGGCATCGTGCATCTTGCCGGACGTGAGCAGCGTAAAGGCCATCTGCTGCTGCCGGCTATAGGTGCTGATCCGTTCCTGCGCATCGAGGTCTCGCCGCGCCCGGTCGAACTGATCGAGCAGCGAACGGCGCACGTCCAGTGGCGGCGGTGTGGTCCCTGGGCATCCGGCTCCCGCCAATTCAAGCTTGTCGCTGGGCTTGATTCCGAACAGCGGATCTTGGAATGCCTTGCCCGGTCCGATTTCCGGAGCCAGCGTCGTCCCTTCCGCAGTGAAATCGGTGTAGACCGGATCGTATCGCGTGCCGAGCATGGCGCCGTAGGGACCGGCCAGGGGCGGGTACTCGTTCTTCGAACCCATCACGAACGGCAACGCAATGTTGCGCGGCATTTCGGGCAGCGCCCCGCCGGTTCGTTCATCGTCAAAATAGTCCACGATGGAACCGATGAAAGGCCACTGCCGCTTGTGCCGTGGTTGCGCCTCGATCTTCGTATCGACGTCCGGAATCCCGCTCGTGGCGTAGACGGTGCCATGCAACGGGTAGGGATGGGTCAGCGACCGGACCACGGTGAGACGATCCATGATCCCAGCGATCTTGGGCAAATGGTCGCCGATGTGGATGCCCGGCACGTTCGTGGGAATCGCCTTCATCTCGCCCTGAATCTCTGCGGGCGCTGCCGGCTTGGGGTCGAACGTTTCGTGCTGCGGAGGCGATCCGTACTTGTAGATCAGGATGCATGACTTCGCTTGCCCGAAATGCCGCCCGAAGCTCGCGGCCCTGGTCTGGGGCGGCTGAAAGGAAGAGAGATCCCCGAGCGCCACGCCGAACGCTCCCAGACCGCCGATGTGCAGCAGGTCGCGTCGCGTTAGCCCGTCGCACAGCACCTTGCGATTTCCCAGGAGTCGCAGCATGGGTGGGGCAAAACCTCAGGCCGTGCGCGGCCAGGGCGGTCCAGCACCGCGTGATTACACCAGTTCGCGAATCGGCTTGCCGCCGTCCACCAGATACTGCGGCCGACCGTTCGGATCGGTGATCGTGGTGGACGCCAGGTCAATACCGAGGTTGTGATACAAGGTGGCGAAGACGTCCTGATAATGCACCGGCCGGGAAAGGACCGAGCCGCCGTCGCGATCGGTCTCGCCGATTGCCTGCCCCGCGTTCATGCCGCCGCCGGCAAGTAATGCGAGGCCCACCCCCGGCCAGTGATGGCGACCACCCGTCTTCGTGTCGATGCGCGGTGTCCGGCCAAATTCGCCCCAGGCCACGATCGAAACGTCGTCGAGCATGCCGCGCTCGTCCAGGTCGGTGACCAGCGCGTGCAGGGTATGGTCGATCAGCGGCAGCAACTGGCGCATGCGCGGGAAGTTTGCCGAATGCGTGTCGAAATCGCTAAACGACACGCTCACGCAGCGCACGCCGACTTCGACCAGCCGCCGCGCCAGCAGGAGCTTCTTCGTGGATGACTCGTCTTCCCCCGTGGCGAACCTGAAGGCATCCTGGTTGTGCGCGAGCGAATAGCGTTCGACCACGCGCGGGTCCTCTTTGCTCAGGTCCATGGCGTCCGCGAATCGGCCCGACGTGAGGATTCCCACCGCCTGCTGCGTGAAGCGGTCCATCGCGTCCATCGTGCCGGTCGAGTCCACTGCGCGCTTGATGCGGTCGAGGGCGGCGAGCAGTCGCGTGCGGTCATGCAAGCGATCGACGGTGAGGCTGTCGATCAGTGCCAGGCTCGTGCAGTGCTCTTCGCCTCGCAGAGCGAGCTCCTGTTTCATCCCCTCTTCGAGCGGCCGCGCGAACATCTGCGAGATATCGGGTCGAAACGGCTGGTAGGACGGGCCAAGGAATCCCGGCCGGGCGCTGTCGCGCACCAGCGGCCGACCTTGCATGAGATCGACGAACGAAGGAGCCGGATCGGTGGCGGAACCGTGCAGTTTGGCCAGGATCGAACCCATCGCCGGCCGGCCGCCCAGCGACGCAAGATCCTTCTCCGTGAATCCCGACTGGCACTGAAACGCGTTATGCGCGCCGGCGGATCCGACCAGGGAGCGGATAAAGGCGAACTTGTCCGCACAGCTCGCCAGCTTCGGCATCAGTTCGCAGAGATGCAGGCCGGCGACCTTCGTTGCCGTCGGCTTGAATTCCCCGCGAATCTCCAGCGGCGCGCCCGGCTTCAAATCGATCATGTCCAGGTGCGGCGGCCCGCCATCCAGGTGAATGTTGATCACCGCTTTGGAAGACGCCCGGATGCCCGCCATCGCCTCGGCGCGCAGCAAGTCGGCCAAGGTCAGCCCGCCGATGCCCAGGGCGCCTGCCGTCAGGAAATGACGCCTCGTCATTTGGCCAGAGTGCCGGTACTTCCTGCCCAGGATCCTGAACATGAGCGTACTCCAGATCGAAGGGCACCGGCGGCGACGGGCGGCCGCGGTGGTCGATAACGCGAACTCCACCGCTCTGACCCATCAGAATGTGCACATCTGTCTGAAAACGCAACCGCGATCTTGCGGTGGGGCTGCTGGATGCGGGCATCCCTGCTTCTTTGGGAAGGGAGCACACAGCCATGAAGATTCTCGGCATCGACCTGGACAAGTTCACGAGCGTGGCCGGCACCGATCCGGAGGCAGCGTCCTCGGCCACCGCTGTGCTATACTCGGAAAGCGATGGACGCATTCTTTTGTCAGTCCGAGCGCGCATCGATTGCCGCGGATGCGCGGACGAGCGAAGGGAAGTCGCAAGCCGGCAGGCGCGGCCGAAGCAGCGAGTTAGATGCTCGCCTTTTCAGTCGGTGAAACCCATGCAACATGAGTTGCTCGGTGCCGTCACAGTGCTGTTGGTGGCGTACGCGGCGTTCGCTCTCTACCCTGCGCTACGCGCGCTGCCAGTCGCGCACAGTGCGTTCACGGACTGAAGGGCCATCCGCGGGACTGGCCTTCGTGATCGGGATCGTTTCCGCCTTGCTCGGCCGGCCGATCCGACCGGGAATAGCCATAACTGGTGAGGTGGCGCTGCACGGCGAGATCGGGGCGGTCGGCGGCATTCCGCACAAGCTCCGGGCGGCGTCCCGCGCGGGCCGCAAGCGGGTCCTCATCCCCGCGGAGAACGCCAAGGAGACGACCCAGCTGCCCGCCGAGCTCTTGGCCCAGCTCGAGATCCGCCCGGTGCGAATGATCCAGGAAGCCTTGCAGTACGCGCTCGAGCCGGGCGTTGAACTGCCCCAGCCCGCCGAGACGCCGGCGGGCATGGGGATGTAATTCGGTAGGATGGTCCGGCCCGTCCGAAATACAGGACTCGGCGGAGGAACGACCAGGCGATGGAGCATCGCAAACCAACCCCCAACGATCCGCGTGACGCGAACGGGCCACGTCGGATTTCGCCCAGCGAGACGCTCCGTCAGCTGGGCGCCGGCCAATCCATCGCCTCGGTTTGTCAGGCGGCGGGCGTTTCGCGCGGCGAGTTCGATGCCTGGTGGCAAAAGGAGTGCGCATCGCGCGTTCCCGATACCGGCGGAGACCGCCGCGTCACCGGTCTCGTCGGTGCCGTCACCATCGAGCGCGACCGGCGGGGCATTCCTCACGTCTACGCGGCGAACGATGACGACCTCTTCTTCGGCTTCGGCTATTGCATGGCCCAGGACCGGCTGTTCCA
>JBGPMX010000455.1:0-4791 GCA_041487215.1 Planctomycetia bacterium
CGTGTGGTAGCGATCGTACTCCCCTTCGGGCTCGCGCAGCTCGATGTACGGCAGCGGCGGCACCTCGATGCGCGGCGTCTTTGCGAAGTAGATCACCCCGGCCAGATCGCCGCTCGGCCTGTACTTCTGAACGAGCGTGTCGGCGTAACCGCGCACCCACGCCTCGCGGTCCTGCGGGACCGACCGCGAGTAATCGATCGCGAACAGCACGGTGAGCCGATCGGTGGTGCGAACGAACTGGAGCTCGGCGAGCGCCAGGATGACGAGCAGGAGGATTGCGGACCGGAGCAGGATCGCCAGCGTCTGCCGCACGGCCCCCAGCCCGGAAAGGCTGCGCAGGCTGAAGGCCACGACCAGCGGCACGAGCGCCACGAGCCCGAGGAACGCGGGGCGATTGAACGTGAACGAGCGCTGGAAGCGGCCCCAGTCCAGCGCGATCGCCATCACCAGCAGCAGCGCCGGCACGAGCGGGATCGCCGCTGACAGCGCCCGGCGCGGCCGCCCGTCGTCCAGCAGCACGCGCAGCGCCAGCCACGCCACCAGCGAGGCGGCGGCCAGGACCGACCACAGCGTCAGATTGCTGAAGCTCAGCCAGTGCCGCAGCGTGGTAACAAGCTCGCTCATGCTAGAGCACGATCCTCTGCACGCGGTGGTTGCTTGAATCGGCCACGTGAATGCGGCCGTGCCGGTCGGCCGCGAGACCCCACGGGTAGTTCAGCTCGCCCGGCGCGCGTCCCGGTCTGCCCCACGCGCCGAGCGACCGGCCGGCCGGCGTGAACTTCTGGATGCGGTTGTTGCCCCACTCGCACACGCAGACGCTGCCGTCGGGCGTCAGGGTCAGGTCGTACGGATAGCGCAGCTGGCCGAGCTCGCTGCCGGGTTCGCCCCAGATGTCCATGAGCTCGCCCGCGTCGCTGAAGACCTGCACGCGGTGGTTGCACGAGTCGCAGACGAAGAGACGCGCCTGGGCGTCGAACACGAGCGCCTCGGGGCGGTAGAACTCGCCCGGCTCGTGCCCCTTGACGCCGAATTGTCCGAGGTACGCGCCGTGCGGCGACAGGATCTGCACGCGGTCCTGGTCGCCGCTCTCGCAGGTGTAGATGCGTCCGTCCGGATGCCGCGCCACGTCGCGGACGTAGCCGAACTGGCCCGGCTCGGACCCCGGCGTGCCGCCGATGCGCGCCAGCTCCCGGCCGCTCGGCGAATACACGAGCACGCGGTAGAAGTGCGTATCGGCCACCAGCAGGTTGCCGTCGGCATCGATGGCCAGGCCGGTCGGTCCGTCCACGTCGAAAGCGGGCAGCCGCCAGTAGTCCAGGAAGTCGCCGTCGGCGGAGAATACCTGGATCCGGTCGGTCATGTCGGCGACGTAGAGGCGGTCGTTCGCGTCGGCCGCGATGGCGCGGGGCTTCTGGAGGTGCCCCGGCCGATTGCCTCGATCGCCCCAGACCAGCTCGAGCCGCCCTGCGCTGGCGCCCGTCTTTTCGCAACCGGCCCCGAGCGCCGCGGCGCAGGCCGCGGCGGCGAGCCCGCGCAGCAGGTCGCGACGCATCGGCTGGCCGGCGGCGTGCATGCTTTGGGTGGCAGCGGCGGACGATGCCGGCGCCGCAGCGGGTTGCGCTGAAACGCACCGGCCGCCGCAGCGAATAGGGCCCGAAGGGTTCATGGGTGACCGGTCAAAAACGCATTCGCGAAGGGCTGGGCGCGATGAATGGGTCGGCGGCTCGGTCCTTTATACTTCGCCGCTGCGCCGTGCGGCAAGGAGTTTGCCCGAGGGGAGTGGGTCAGTTTGGCTGATACCCCCCTTCCCCCCCTTACGAAGGGGGGAGAGAGGGGCGTTCCTCAAACTGACCCACTACCGGCTCGAGAGATGGCTTGTCTTTGCGTCGCGGTCTGTGATGATGAATCGAGCGTTCCTGTGCTTTCGTCTCGGATCTCCCGCATCTCGGTGGTGACTCCCAAGCGACGCTGGATCTGGGCCCTGCTGGCTGCCTGCACCTGTGCGTGGCATTTCCGGGAGACGCTCGCGCTGTTTCCCTCGCGCGCCGCGCTGGTCGATGACCGGCCGGTCATCTCGGTCGATCACGCGATTCATCTTTATCACGGCTACCTCGGGGCCAGGTTCCTCGCCCGGCACGGCACGTCGTGGGGTTACGACCCGTTCTTCATGGCCGGCTACCCGAAGACGCCGGTGTACGATTCGTCGAGCGGACCGGCGGAGCTGTTCGAGCTCGCGGCGGGAGCGCGGTACAGCCCGCGCGCGTACAAGATCGGCATCACGGCGCTCGTCGCCCTGGTCCCGCTGGTGGTCGTCGCCGCGGCGCGGGCCGCGGGGGTCGCGCCGGCTGGGGCGACGGCGGCGCTCGTCTGGACCGTGGCGTACTGGTGGGTCGGTTTCCCGGCGATGCTGGTGCGCACCGGGCTGGTGGCGTTTGTGTGGGCGTCGGCGTTGGCGGTGCTGGCCGTTGCACTTCTGGTTCGCTTCGGCACGCGGCCCAGCCGGCTCGGCGGCCTGGCTCTGGCAGCCGTGCTGGCGCTGGGCATCCAGGCGCACGCTACGTTCGCGCTGCTGGTCTTTGGGCCGGCGGCGGTGTGCTACGCGGTCGCACTCGCGCGTCGTAGCTGGCGCTGGCACGTGGCGTTCGGGGGGGTGGTGGCCGCGGCGCTCGCCGTGACCTGGTTTTGGTGGTGGCCGCTCCTCCGCTTCCTGCCCATGAAGACGCCGTCCGTCCTGTTCATGAAGGACGAACGATGGGGCTTCGTGTGGGATTACTACTGGCTGGCCGACGCGCGCATCCCGCTGCTCCTGGTGCTGTTCGGCGGCATCGGCCTGGCACAGGCCTGGCGCTCGGGCGCGCGGCTGTGCGTCGCCGCGATCGGCATGCTGATTCTTGTGCTGAGCGCGCTGACGTTCGCCGGCAGCATGTGGCGGCCGACGCTCCACCTGGAGCCCTTGCGCTTCCAGGTCCCGCTCGCACTGGCCTGGTGCATTCCCGCCGGGCAGGGGCTTGTGACGGCGCTGGCGTGGTGGGATGTGCGGCCGGTCGGCTGGTCGCGGCGCACGGCGCGCGCGTGCCTGCGGCTGGCCGTGCTGGTTCTTCTGGTGTGCGCGGTGACCCGCCCGCCCCGGTGGTGGTGGCGCCCGGCGCCGCCAATGGCCGTCGCGTCGACGTGGCGTGTTGCGCTCGGCCGGCTGCGCGATGCGCGGCCGCTCGCGGTCGGGCTGCGGCCCGAGATGCTCGAGCTGGTGGCATGGATCCGCGCGCACACGGATTCGAGTGCGCGGATCTTGCTCGAGGATCAGCTGCGGCTCTGGGAGTCCTCTGAGGCCGAGTCGCTGCACTGGACCCCGCTCCTGCCTCTCCTGACCGATCGCGAGTTCCTCGGCGGCCTCTACCACCTGGCCTTTATTCCGCATCACCGCGCGGAGCTGGGGGACTGGCAGCTGGGGGGACGCAGGATCTGGGAGTGGAGCGACGAGGAGCTGCGCGCGTTCTGCGAGCGCTACAACATCGGCTGGGTCATCACGTGGTCGCGCGCCAGCCCGTGGAAGGGGGAGCCGGGTCCGCTGGCGAGCGATCGTTTCGACGAGCTGCCGTTCTGCGAGCGGATCGCCACGCTGCCGCGGCACAGCACGCGGCCGGACGAGAACGCGTACTTCGTGTTCCGGGTGCGGCGTGATCGCTCGTATTTCGAGCGCGGCACGGGGCGGGTCGTGGCGCGGGACTACAACCGGATCGAGCTAGGTGACCTGGTCCCGGACGATGGCCAGATCGTCCTGCGCTACCACTGGCAGTCGGGGTTCGTGTCGGATCCGCCGCTGGCCCTGGAACCGGCGGACGAACCAGGAGACCCGGTCGGCTTCGTGCGCATCCGGTTGGATCGACCGCTCCCCGAGCTCCGGGTCTGGAACGGCTATCGTTAAGAAGAACACGGCTTCTGCCCCGTGCCCCGGCGCTTCTTCCGGAATAACCGGAAGAGTTTGTGGCTTTTCTCGATTCGACGGATTTTGTTCAACCCCTGGGGTCGGCGCAGCCGATTAAGGATAGGAAGTCTGGTTCGACTTTTCCGGGGCAAGAGTGAGGGGGGAACGACATGGCCACCTGCCACCTTCGAGTGTTTCCGGGCTCCGAAGAGGAAGCTCCCCAGGACCGTGAGCAGGAGGCGACGGTCTCGGTGCGGCTCGGCGAGCTGTACCCGGTACTGCGTCAGGCGCTCCGAGCCAACTACGTCTGGCTGCGTGACTTCCAGGACGACGAGATCCGGGTGACGCAGGACTTCTACGATGTGGTCCGGGCGTTCGCCGGGGCTCGGCCTTCGGCCTGAAGACGGTCCGCGAACGCATGTTCCGGCGGTAAGTGCTGGCGGGCCGCTTTTCTTCCACCCCTTGCCGATGGGCTATTTGGTGGATCCCTGGGGCGCGGCCATCCCCTGCACGGCCTCACGGGCGCTCGGGTAAAGCGGCCAGAGTGCATCGAGCTTCGAGATGCGGATCACCTCGGCGGGGTAGGGCTGGAGACCGCTGAGTGCGAACTGTCCCCCCTTCCGCTTGATGCGGTGCCAGGACCGGAATAGAACCTCGATAAAGCTCGACCCGATGAATTTGGTGTTCGACAGGTCGATGATGAGGTTCTCGGCATCGGGCAGTTCGGTGAAGCTGAGCAGTTGTGTCCGCAGGTCGCGCAGCGATTCATCGTTGAGGCTGTCGTAGTCAGCCCCGACATAGACCACCAGGGTCCTGCCGTGTGTCTCTGATCGCAGTTGGTCTCGCGCCATAGCGGAAGCATCAGA
>JBGPMX010000456.1:0-4774 GCA_041487215.1 Planctomycetia bacterium
AGACCGCCGACGCGGGTTTGAAGAGCCGCATTCGGGTGACGGCCGGCCCGCACAAGCTCGGCGTAACGTTCCTCAAGAACCCCTCCGCGCTGCTCGAGACCAAGCGCCAGCCGTACCAGGCGCACTTCAACATGCACCGGCACCCGCGCATCTCGCCGGCGATCTATCAGATCTCGATCACCGGCCCCTATAACGCCACGGGGCACGGGGACACGCCCAGCCGCCGCCGGATCTTCGTCGGCGAGCCGAAGGAGCCGGCTGAGGAGGACGCTTGTGCCGGGCGCATCCTTGCCACGCTCATGCGGCGGGCCTATCGCCGGCCCGTCATGGACTCGGATCTCGAGAAGCCGATGGAGTTCTTCCGCAAGGCACGTGCGGAGGCAGACTTTGACGCGGGGATCGAGATGGCCTTGAGCGCGGTGCTGGTGAACCCGCAGTTCCTGTTCCGCATCGAACCAGACCCGCCCGGCGTCGCGCCGAACTCGGCCTACCGCATCCCCGACATCCAGCTTGCGTCCCGCCTGTCGTTCTTCCTCTGGAGCAGCATCCCGGACGACGAGCTGCTTGACCTGGCGACGCGCGGCGAACTGAGCAAGCCCGAGGTGCTCGAAAGCCAGGTACGCCGCATGCTGGCGGATCCGCGTTCGCGAAGTCTGGTGACCAACTTCGCGGGCCAGTGGCTCCGTCTGCGCAACCTGGAGGCGATCACTCCGGACCTGCGCCTGTTCCCCGACTTCGACGACAACCTGCGGCAGGCGTTTCGCCAGGAGACGGAGCTCCTGTTCGAAAGCGTCCTTAGCGAGGACCGCAGCGTGCTCGATCTGCTCAAGGCGGACCACACCTACCTGAACGAGCGCCTGGCGCGGCATTACGGCATCCCGCACGTGGTCGGCAGCCGGTTCCGTCGCGTCCCGGTCGGCGACGACAGCGTGCGGGGCGGGCTGCTCCGCCAGGCGAGTATCCTGACCGTCACCTCGTATGCGACCCGCACGTCGCCGGTGATCCGCGGCAAGTGGGTGCTCGAGAACATCCTGGGCACGCCCCCGCCGCCACCGCCCGGCAACGTCCCGGCGCTCAAAGACAACACCGTCTCCTCGACGCTATCGGTCCGCGAGCGGCTGGCCGAGCACCGCTCGAACGCCGCCTGCGCGGGCTGTCACAAGCTCATGGACCCGGTGGGCTTCTCGCTCGAGAACTTTGACGCGGTCGGCCGGTGGCGGACCTTCGAAGAAGGCAACCCCATCGACGCGACGGGGGGCCTGCCCGACGGCAGCAAGTTCGAAGGAGTGACCGGTCTCGAGCAGGCCCTGCTCGAACGTCCGGAGCTATTCGTCGGCACGCTGACGGAAAAGCTGCTGACGTTCGCACTGGGGAGGGGCGTCGAGCAGTTCGACGCTCCGGCGGTGCGCAAGATCGTCCGTGACGCTCGCGCGAACGACGATCGCTTCTCGTCGCTGATCGTGGGAGTTGCGACCAGCACGCCTTTCCAGATGAGGAGATCCGAATGATCGTCACCAAGATGGCCTTGCCACGTCGCACGTTCCTCCGCGGTGTGGGCGCCACGCTGGCGCTGCCATTGCTGGACGCGATGATCCCCTCGATGACCGCGCTGGCCGCGACGCCGGCCGCCCCGGCCCGTCTGCGTCGCCTGGGGTTCGTCTACATGCCGATGGGGTGCGACATCACGCGCTGGACTCCGCGGGACGCGAACGGGCTCGACGAGCTGTCGCCGACCTTGAGCCCGCTGGCTCCCCTCAAGCAGCACGTGACGGTGATCACGAATCTGGAGCTGCAAAACGCCTACCCCGGCACGCACGCGACCTCGAACGCCGCCTTCCTGAGCGCCGCGCGGGCGAAGTTGACCGAGAGCACGGACTACCACCTCGGAACGACGGTCGATCAGATCGCCGCCCAAGCGATCGGTCAGGAGACGCAGCTGCCGTCGCTCGAGATGTCCATGGACCTGCTGTCAACGGTCGGCCAGTGCGACAACGGCTACGCCTGTGTCTATCAGAACAACCTCTCGTGGTCGTCGCCGACGACGCCGCTCCCATCCGAGGCACATCCGCGCATCGTCTTCGAGCGGCTGTTCGGCGAAGGGGGGAGCGCCGCGGAACGCCGCGCCGCGCGGAAGAAGCGGGCCAGCCTGCTGGACTCGGTCACCGAGGAAATCGCCCGCCTGAAGAACCAGCTCGGCGCGGCGGATCGCGCCCGCGTCGGCCAGTACCTGGAGACCGTGCGCGAGGTCGAGCGGCGCATCCAGAAAGCCGAGGCCGACGCGAAGGACAACGCCCTGCCGGACCTGGACCGGCCCGTGGGCGTACCGGCCGCCTACGCCGACCACGCCCGGCTCATGTTCGATCTTCAGCTGCTGGCGCTCCAGGGAGATGTCACCCGCATCATCACGTTCCAGCTCGCGCGCGAGACCAGCACGCGGACTTACCCCGAGATCGGCGTCCCCGACCCGCACCACCCGCTGACGCACCACGGGAACGACCCCGACAAAATTGCGCGGATGGCCAAGATCAACCAGTTCCACGTGTCGCTGTTCGCCGAGTTCCTGGCAAAGCTTGCGGCCACGCCGGAGGGGACCGGGTCGCTCCTGGACCATTCGCTCTATCTCTACGGCAGCGGGATGGGCAACCCCAACCTGCACGACCACACGAACCTGCCGATCGTGGTCGCGGGCGGCGCGGCCGGCAAGATGCGAGGTGGGCAACACATTCGGTATACCAAGCCGACGCCGCTGGCCAACCTCCACCTGACGCTGCTCGACAAGGTGGGCGTCCCTCTCGACTCGTTCGCGGACAGCCAGGGCAAGGTCGACGAGCTGTTTGAACCGCTTTCGGTGTGAGACGGCTCATGCACGGTAGCCGGGGCCCTTGTGGCCCGTTCCTTGCCGGCACGAGGCCGGGAGCTTTCGGTGTGAGACGGATCATGCACGGTAGCCGGGGCCCTTGTGGCCCGTTCCTTGCCGGCACGAGGCCGGGAGCTACCGTTTCGCCGACGGCACGAGGCCGGGAGCTACTAGGAGGTGATCGCGATGGGTCTCGTTCGGTTAGGCGCATGCGGTTTCGCTTTCGTTCTCCTCGCCACCGGCTCGGCGGCGAGCGGAGCGAACGCGCCTCTGGCAGACGCGGCGGAGCGGTCCGACTGGGCGAGCGTCCGTGCGCTCGTCGAGGGGCGCGCGGACGTCAACCAGGCCCAGATCGATGGCATGACGGCGCTGCACTGGGCCGCCTATCTGGATGACCTCGAAACGGCGAAGCTGCTCGTTAACGCCCGTGCCGACGTCAAAGCCGCAAACCGCTACGGCGTGACGCCCCTCTCGCTGGCATGCACGAGCGGCAATGAGGCAATGGTGGAACTATTGCTCGAGGCCGGTGCCGACCCGAACACGAGCCTGCGCGGCAACGAGACGGCCTTGATGACCGCCGCACGCACCGGCAAGCTCGGGCCCGTGAAGGCGCTCCTGTCCCGCGGGGCCGACGTCAACGCCAAGGAACGGCGCGGACAGACGGCGCTGATGTGGGCGGCGGCCGAAGGGCATGCGGACGTCGTTCGAGCGCTCCTCGAGGCGGGGGCTGATTTCCGCACCCCACTGCCCTCCGGGTTCACCCCCCTGTTCTTCGCCGTGCGCGAAGGCCGGACCGACGTCGTTCGCATGCTGCTCGAGGCGGGGGCGGACGTGAACGAGCCCATGCAGCCCGTAAAGTCAGCCGGCCAGGCACCCGGGCGGGGGACACCCCCGCTCATCCTGGCCGTCGAGAACGGCCACTTCGAGCTGGCGGCCGCCCTGCTCGAGGCGGGCGCCGATCCGAACGATCAGCGATCGAGCTTCACGGCGCTGCACACGCTGACCTGGGTGCGCAAACCGAACCGAGGCGACGACGAGAGCGGTAACCCCGCCCCCATCGGGTCGGGAAACCTGACCAGTCTTGAGCTTGTCGAGAAGCTCGTGGCGCACGGGGCGGACGTGAACGCGCGGCTCGAGCGGGGCGCGTCGGGACGCGGCGTCCTGAGCGGGGTCGGCGCAACGCCGTTCCTCATGGCCTCTAGGACAGCCGACGTCCCGCTCATGCGTGCGCTCATCGAGCACGGGGCCGACCCGCTGCTGCCGAACGCCGTGCACTCCACGCCGCTGATGGCCGCCGCCGGCCTGGGAACGCTCGCGCCCAGCGAGGAGGCCGGCACCGAGCCCGAAGCACTGGAGGCGGTCGCGCTGGCGCTCGAGCTCGGCGGAGACGTGAACGCGGTCGACGACAACGGCGAGACCGTGATGCACGGCGCGGCCTACAAGAGTTTCCCGCGGGTCGTCGAGTTCCTCGCCGAAAAGGGTGCCCGCGTTGAGGTCTGGAACCGAAAGAACAAATACGGCTGGACGCCACTCGCGATCGCCGAGGGCCATAGGCCGGGCAACTTCAAGCCTTCGGCGGAGACCATCGCCGCTCTGCATCGCGTGATGCGCGCCGCCGGCATAACGCCGCCGCCAAGCGACACGCCAATCGAGAACCGCAAGGGGTATTCGCCGGACGGAGCAGGGAAGCCCGCGCCGTAGAGCACCCTTTCGTCCGTCCGTGGCCAACGGCGACCGGAGAACAAACGTGTGCGCTGAGCCGAACCGGAACCTGAGTGACGACTCCAGAGCAACTGCCAGCGCATGACCACGCCGCGACAACGGACAATTCGTGACGACGCAGCGGGCCCGGCCGTCTCCCAGCCCATTCGCATCGGCATTTCGATGTGCCTGTTGGGCGAAAAGGTCCGCTACGAC
>JBGPMX010000457.1:0-4773 GCA_041487215.1 Planctomycetia bacterium
AAAAAGCAGCCAAGGGAGTCAAGAAGATCATGGACGAGCAGAAGCAGCAGCTTCCCGATAACGTTGTGCTCCGCATGGGCGTGCGGGGGGGCGGCTGCAGCGGCTTCGAGTACTCGCTCGGTTTCGACAGCGAGTCCAACGTGAACCCTGTTGTGGACGAGCTCGCGGAAGCCCACGGCGTGAAGATTGCCGTCGATAAGAAGAGCCTGCTGTACCTGAACGGCACCGAGCTGGACTTCTACGACGGACTCGATAAGCGCGGCTTCCTGTTCAACAACCCCAACGCCTCGGGCAGCTGCGGCTGCGGAAGCTCTTTCCAGGTCTGAGCGGGGCCGGTGATCCCGACCCTGTCGGGCTGGAATGGGGGCGGGGTGCTTCGGGTGCGCGGGCGAGCGCCTCGCGAGGTCCCCGCCCCCACTGCCGTTGTCACGGGCAGTGTTCGTGTGTTGCTCCGGCCGACCCCCTCTCCCCGGCCGTCTTGTCATGCGGCTCGTTCTGCTTCTGTTCGCGCTCGCCATGCCCCCGCAAGCGAAGAAGAGCCTTTCCGAGGCAAGCGTGGATGCGCGCGCTGAACGCGGTGTCGGCGGTGTGCAAGCCGACGGTTGGCAGCATATCGCTCTGGAGCTGAGCAATCGCGGCGACGCCGTGCGGACGGGCCGCGCGACGCTGATCGAGCTGACAGGGCAAGAGGGGGCGCGGCCGCGCCTCGCCCTGCCGTTTCGCCTGACCGACCGCCAGGTCGTCCACTTCTACTTCTTTCGTCCCCCTCAGGCCGGCGATGCCGCGAGCTTTCTGATCACGCTCGAGGACGAATCCGAAGCGTCGCTCCCGTTCGCGGGCGCCGAGCAACTGGTCACGGTCGGCGGCCGCTCGCGACGTGCCGTGCGGGTCGCCATGGGAGAGTCGCCCACCGGGGGCATGCGTGTGGCGCTTTGGGGCGCAGGCGCGTCCATGCGCAAGCTGGTGAGCGAATGGAACCCCCGCGCGGATAACCTGCGCCGCCTGCAACAGCTCGACGCACGCGGACGGCTACGTGGCGGGCTCGCGATCACACCAGAGGCCGTCGCGCTCGAGCGGCCGCGCGTGTTGCCCGATGTCCCGGTCGGCTACGCAAGTTTCCACCTGGCCATGCTGCTCGGGACCGACCTGGATGCGGAGCTCACGGAAAGCCAGCGCAGGGCTCTGGGGGATTGGGTGCGAGGCGGCGGTTCGATGCTTTTCGTGCCGCGCAAGATCGACCAGCTCGGCAGCCCGTTCTGGCGTGACCTGACCGGGCTCCAGGCCGTGTCGCTGGCGACCGCCGAGGACGATCGGGATCTGGCGCGCTGGATCACCGGGCCGGTGGGACGGCACCAACCCGTGTATTTCCTGACCTCGTTGGAGGGCTCGCGCGCGGCGGAAACGACCGTTTCCTATCAGGGGAACCCGGTCGTGTTCTCGGTTGCTGCCGGGTACGGTCGCGTCTGGATCGTCGCTTTCGATCCGGAGTCTCACGGCGGGGTCGCGCGTTACGCCCCGCTCTGGAACGAGCTGCTGGACCAGGCGCTGCAACACCGGCTGGAGGACCGCAACCCGCCGCTGGGCCTTACGCCCGAGGAGTGGTCGCTCGAAGCAGATCGCTCGTGGCTGCGCACGGTCGGCGAGCGGTTCGGCAATTACCCCGCCCTCGAAACCCTGGCCGTTCTGATTCTGTGCTACCTGCTGGTTGTGGGGCCGCTTAACTACGTGATCCTCAAGCGCCGCGAGGCGCGTGTCTGGTTCCTCGTCACCGTGCCGGTTTTGGCGTCGGCGTTCGGTGTCGCGGTGCTGCTGTTGGGTTACTACTCGCATGGCCTGCGCTCGGCGCTGAACCAGGTGGCCATCGCAGTGGTGACCCCCGAGGGGGATCGCGCTTTCGCGGAGGAGTACCTGGGCGTCTACGCGACGCGCAGCGACGTGTACCGCGTAGGCCTGCCGCGCGGTTTGCCCGGCCGGCCGCTCGGCGAGTTCGCGACGACGGCCAGCGGCGGGTATTCCTATCCGAGCAATTTCCTGCTCACCGCACGCGAGGGGCGAGCCTGGCTCGAGGACTGGCGGATCGACTTCTGGCAGACGCGCGGCATCGCCGCGCTCGACACCGTGCCGCTCCGCGGCCACGTGACCGCACTGCGGAGCGGCGATGACATCGACCTGGTGAACCAGACGCCCATCGCCTTCGAAACAGTGCGGCTGCTGTCGTCGACCGGCGTGCTCGAAGAAATGGGCTCGCTCAAGCCGCTCGAGAAGAAGCGGCTTCCTGCCCCCCAGCTCGCTTTGGAGAGTCGGCAGGCAAACGCGTCGCACCTGGTAGGGGCTGCAAACAGCCCGAGACCGGACAAGCCGGATGGGAAGGACGAGGCGATGGGGCCCGAGGCTTCGGCCCTGCTCAGCGCGGCCCAGCATCGCTTCGCCGCAACACGTCGCGAGTGGGTGCTCGGGCTCACGCGGGACCCCGTGCACCGCATCGATTCGCCGGATACCCGACGCCAGTTCTGCGCTACGCTCTACGTCTGGCCGGTGCAGGGCGCCGAGCCGGCCGATCCGTGATGCCCTTTGCCCCCATCGCAAACTCCCTGACCCCTATAGCCGTCAGGGTTTCGGGAATCTTTGCGGTGACAGCGCGACGGCAGAACTTGGGATGTGCTCGCGGTCCACGTGAGTTCCAGCGGAAAAAAGCACCAGGGCGTCCGCCCGGCGCTGGCGGCCTTCGCTGAAAGTGCCGCGCTCCGGCCGGGCGATTTTTCCGTTCCTCGATTGCTTTTTAAGGCATGGTTACGGAAACTAACCAAACCATCGGTCCCGCTCTTGCTCCCGCATCACCCCCGGTTCCTTCGAGGAAACATCGTGTCGGCCTCGCTCGAAAACCGCTTTTACGAGCTCTACCTGGAGTACTTCCACAAGGCCGAGGCGCACCGCCGCTGGAATCTCCTCAATGATATTCCCTGGAACGAGATCTCGACCACGCCGGATCCGACGGTGACACGGATCATGGAAGCGTATATGGCCGTGGAGCTGTACCTTCCGGACTATACATCAAAGATCCTGCATCTCATCCGGGCGAGCCGCGGGCGTGCCTGGTTTCAGGCCAACTGGGGTTACGAGGAATCGAAGCATTCACTCGCGCTCGAGATGTGGCTGACGCGGTCCGGCAGCCGTAGCTACGAGGAAATGCGCAACTTCGAAGAGGAGATCCTGGCGCGCGAGTGGAACCTGCCGTACGGCACCCCCCTGGAGATGATCGTTTACACGGTGTTCCAGGAGTACGCCACCAAGCTCAACTACCAGGGACTGCGGCGGGTTGCGCAGGGCTCGGGGGACGGCGCCCTGGACAAGGTGCTTGCACTGCTGGCGCGCGATGAGGTCGGTCACTTCGAGTTCTTCAAGAACGGCGTCCTTATCCACATGGACCAGGACCGCGACAAAGTGGTCGAGACGGTGAACCATGTGATCCGAACGTTCCGCATGCCGGCACAGGACATCATCCCGGATTGGGATACCCGCGACCAGCTGATCCGCGACATGCGCATCTTCGACAACCGCGTCTTTGTGCGCGACGTGGTGCGCCCCGTACTCAAGGCGCTGGGCATCAGCCGCGAGGAGCTGCGCGAGGCCGCACGCCGGATGGAGGCGCTGGAAGCGGATCTCGGACGCACCCCCCCGAACGCCACCATCACTCCTTGAATCGCGCTCTCACTCCGGCAGCGGTTGCCCTTTCGTCTCGGGAAGGAACCAGACGCACGCCAGGCCCAGCAGGAAGAGCAGGCTGAGCAGCGTGGTCGGCAGCCGAATGTCGAACCCCGCGCTTACCGCCTGCGCCTTGATGGATCCGGACAAGAAGAGCATCGGGGCGGCCAGAATGCGGCCGACGTTGAAGCAGACCCCCGCGCCGGTCGCGCGGAGGTGCGTGGGGAAGAGTTCCGGAAAGTAGATCGCGAACCCCGCGTGCATGCCGAGCGTCAGGAAGCCGTATACGGGCAGGAGGGCGAGCAACTGCGCGTAATTGCTCGGCACGTAGCAGGTGATGGGCACGATGACCAGGGCGCCAAGCTGCATGAGCGCGAACGCGGCGCGCCGCCCGACGCGCACGCTGAGCGGGCCGAAGGCGAGCAGGCCGAGGCCACCGCCGGCCGTCTCGACCAGGCCGTAGGCGAACCGGGCACGCTGCACCGCTGCTTGCCGAGGTACCCCCTGCCGCTCCAGCAGATCCTGCGCCAGGTCCTGCCCCGCGACCGTCACGCTCCAGAACGTTGCCATGCCGACCGCGGCCAAGAGCATTCCTAGGACTGCCCGCTTGCGCCAACGCGGGTCCGTGGCAAGCTCGCGCAAGCTGCCCTGCCGCGGCGGGACGCCGCCTTGCTTCCCCTCTTTCCATCGCTCGGATTCCTGGACGCTGCGGCGGACCCAGAGCGTGAGCAGGGCGGGAACGAGGCCGACCAGGTACGCCAGCCGCCAACGCTCGCCGACCGCCAGGCTGGTCAGCGCCGCGGACCATGTCCCCAGCACGCTGGTGGCGTGAAAGATCCCGGAAGCGTACGCGCGCGCCCGCGCCGGAAAGACCTCGGCCACCAGGCTCGCGGCCACCGCCCACACCCCACCCACATACCCCCGGTTTTTGGGGGGCCCACCAACTTGCCCACCACGTGGGGCAATGCCGCGCGGCCCCGTTCCGTGGTTGCGTGGGGGGGGGGGGGGGTGGGGGCGGTGGCCGCGAGCCTGGTGGCCGAGGTCTTTCCGGCGCGGGCGCGCGCGTACGCT
>JBGPMX010000458.1:0-4766 GCA_041487215.1 Planctomycetia bacterium
CAGGTTGTCATCCTGAGCGGAGCGAGGAACGAGCGCACACTGTCATCCTGAGCGGAGCGAGGAACGAGCGCACACTGTCATCCTGAGCGGAGTGAGGAACGAGCGCAGCGAAGGATCTCGCTAAGATGCAAAGGAACGCGCCGCCGCGAAGCACGGCTGACTCGTTGCAATCGCTGTCCGTGGCACCCGTCGTAAGGAAGATGGACGATGCGGGCGGCTGGGTCGCCCGGAAGATCACCGCAAGCCGCTCGGTTTCGAGCGATTCCCGCTCATCCCCGGCCGACGTAGAGCTGCTCGTGCGGCAGCACGATCGCCTCAAGCATCTCCACGTGCGGCGGCAGCGCCGCCATCAGCAGTGCTACCTCGGCGATCGCGTCCACCGACATCATCGGCTCCGCGTCCTGCTCCCTGCCCGTCTGCCGGCGTTCCACCCGCACGTTGCCCGGGTGGATCGCACCGCAGGTGATGCCGTGCTCACGCCCCTCGAGCGCGGTGACCTGCGTGAGTCCCCAGATGCCGTGCTTCGAAGCGGAGTAGGCGGCCGAGTGCGGCCGCACGCGCTGCGCGGAGATGGAGCCGATGTTGATGATGCGGCCCCCCTGCTGCCGCTTCATCAGCCGCATGGCGGCACGAGTGCAAAGGAACGGCGCCCGCAGGTTGACCGCGATCACCCGATCCCATGCCTCTGTCGAGAGCTCGTCGATGGGTCCGCCGTCGAACGCCCCGGCGTTGTTGACCAGAATGTCCAGCCGACCGAAGCGATTCACGGTCTTCGCGAACAGCATCTCGACCTGTGCTTCGTCGGTGAGGTCGGCCGGCACGGCCAGCACCTGGCCCCCCATCGCGGCGAGCTGCTCGGCCACGCCATCCAACTCGGCCGCCCCGCGCGCCGCGAGCACCAGGCGGGCTCCCGCCTGAGCGAACGCCCGCGCGATGCCCGCCCCGATCCCCTTGTTTCCGCCGGTGACGAGCGCGACCCTACCCTCCAGTTTTCCCATCGATCGACCCTCCGCCTGTCAGAACTTGTTCTCGGTGCCGGCCACCAGCCGCCGGATGTTGGACTTGTGACGGACCACCACGAGACTAGCCACCGCCACACTGAAGAGCGTCATCGCCATGTGCGCACGGTCCAAGGGGTTGCCGTCGAGCGACGCTTCGACGAGGTACGCGACAACAAACGCGAGCGATGCCAGGATGGTGCCGAGCGACACGTAGCGCGTGACCAGGACGATGACCACCCAGACCCCGAACGCGATCAGTGTGGTGCGCGGCGCCAGCGCCAGGCCTACGCCCAAGCCCGTCGCTCCCCCCTTGCCGCCGCGAAAGCCGATCCACACGGGGAAGGTGTGCCCGAGCACCGCCGCCAGGGCACAGAGTACGGGCAGGTCGTAGCGCTCCCACACGGCCGGCGCCGACCATGCGACCCACAACCGCACGAGCAGGACCGGGATATACCCCTTGAGCAAATCGAGAACAAAGACCAGCAGGCCCTGCGGTTTGCCCACGGTGCGGGCGACGTTGGTCGCTCCCACGTTGCCGCTGCCCGCGGTACGCACATCGACGCCCCAGGCGCGGCCGATAAGCAGGCCGAACGGGATCGACCCGGCCAGGTAGCTCAGCGGGATGGCGCCGAGAAGCAGCGGGTCAGAAACGTTTCCCAGCCACGCGCCTGGAAAAACCAGCAAGGGGAAGGCAATCAAGGCGAGGTCGGTCAGGGTCATGCTGGGCTTCGGCTAACCGTCACTTTTCCGGAGCATCTTCTCCTCTCTCCCCACGGGGATAGGCGGCTCTAAGGCCGCCATCCCCGTGGGGAGAGGGGTCGGGGGGGAGGGGCGCGGCCATCACCGCGGCGGTGATGTAGCGGCCTCCCGCCCGTCACGCGATCTTTGCAAGCCGCCGGCCGAGCGACGCCGCCTCGTCATACACCGCGATCATCTCGCGATAGTTTCGTTCCATGTCATGCCGCTCGGCCAGCACCCGCGCCCGCGCGCCGCAAGCGTGTCGAACGTCCGAGGCCAGCAGCTCGCGCATCGCGTCGCGCAGCCCGGCAATGTCGGCCGGGTCGTCGGCCACGGACCCCTCTTGTCCCGCCGTGATCAGCTCGCCGGCCCCGTTGTGCCGCGTGGTAATCACCGGCAACCCGCTGGCCAGAGCCTCGAGCACAACCAGGCTGCACGGGTCGTAGTAGGTCGGGTGCAGATAGACGTCGGCCGCCGCGTAGACCGGCACCGTGTCCGACCGGCTCCCCACCAATCGCACGACGTCCGCGCATCCGAGCCGTTGCGCGAGCCGATTGTACCGGCCGGGACGGTCGTTGCCGACCACGAGCACGCGGAAATCGCGCCGCTCTGCGGCCAGCAGCGCCGCGGCGCGGATCGCTTCGGGCACGCCCTTGAGTCGGAAATTGTGCGCCACGAGCAGAAAGACCACCGCGTCTTGCACGCCCAGCTCCGAGCGAACGGCCGCGCGATAGCGCTTGCGCTCGGCGGGGTCGAACCGCTCGGTATCCACGCCGTTGTACACGACGCGAATTTGCTCGGGCGGCACCCCGTGGAACGCGATCATGTCGCGCTCGACCATGCGCGAGAGCGCCACGAAGAGGCGCCGCTCGCCGTATTGCCGGCGCTCGAGCGCGCGAAACGTCCGGTAGCGCGGCAGCAGCCAGGCCGACGCCCGCTTCGCCCAGCGCAGCCCGCGCGGCCAGAACAGGAGATTTTGCCGAAAGGAACCGTTGCGCGTGCCGCCATGCGGCATGAAGACGTCGCCATACCAACCGTGCCCCATATCATGGACGATGTCGGCGCCAAGCCCGCGCAGGATGCGCTCGGCGCCGGCGGCGAACCCGAGCCGCCGCAGCGATCCCGTGTGGCCGGCGACCGGCACGAAGTGGTTCACCGTCCGGTCCGCGCCCGGCCCAAACGTCTCCGCGACGACATGCACCTCGTGCGCGTGCCGCGCCAGTCGGTCGGCAAAGTCCCAGGTCCAGCGCTCCGCGCCGCCCCGTCGCGGATCGAAATGCGGGATCACCAGAGCGATACGCATGCGCGCTTCCTTCCGATTGTGATTACCACGGAGACACAGAGGCACCGAGAAGAAAAAGGCGCTTCGCGCGGACGACGCGGCCTTCACCTGCCATTCGAAGAGTGACGGGACGCTAGCCCATTCCGGGTCGGTCCCTTCCTTCATTTCATCTTCTTCGTGTCTCTGCGTCTCTGTGTCTCTGTGGTGATGTCTCTGTGGTGATACGCTTCGTTGCCTTCTTTTTCCGTGCGTCGTGCCGTGCGATCTGGCCCGCCTTGGCGCGTACCCTCCGAACCAGCGCCCGCTCGCCTCGCCCCAGGCGGCGCAGGCCCAGATAGGCGCAGAGGAAGCGCAGGCGGTCCGACCGAGAAACGATCGACGCCGGGGCGGAATAATCGAGCTGCGCGAGGTCCTTGACCACCCAGCGGTGCCGGAACGCGCGGCGGTAGCGCACGCGCTGGAGATCGATCAGGTGGATCTCGTACGGGCAGGCGCGGTTGTGGCCGACGCCAACCGGTTCGTCCGTCTGCACCACCAAAAAGTGACAGCAGTAGAAGTCGCGGTGGCTGTATCCGGCGTCGTGGAAGCGCCGTGCCACGCCGGCCACTTCGCGGATCAGCGTCCGGAGCACCGCGTGGCGTGGCCGGTCCAGAGGGCCGGCGAACTCTTCGCGCAGCAGGTCGTCGAGCGGGCGGGCCTGGTCGATCTCACGCGTGAGCAGAAACGATTCGCCGCAGCCCCAGCCGCACCAGCGCTGGCCGCAGGCCACGAGCTCCATGGTTCGCACACCGGCCTGCTCGAGCCGCGCGATCTGGATCGCCTCGTGGGGACCCGGCAGATCGGACCGGCGACCGAAGAAGAGCTCGGCCAGCCACTGCCGGGCGTAATGCGCGCGGTGCCGTTTCAGGTAGGCGCGGACCGGACCGGCGTGCGTGGGCAGTTCGAGAATTGAGTTGTCTCGATCGGCGAGCCGCCGCAGCACACGGGCGTGGCCCGCGTTCATGATCGCAGCGAATCCGTCCAGCCCGGCGCGTCGCAGCGCATCGGCCCAGCGCGGCGCGGCGTGCACGCCATCCATCACGATTAGTGGATCGGGCGGCACGGCGTCGTTCAGCATCTCCTGGATCTTGCGGCGTCCCCGCAGCGCGGCCGTGCGCTGGCCGATGTGGGCCGCGGCGGCGCGGGGGGCCGGGCAGCCAACGCGGCTCGCCGCCAGGTAGGCGCGGAGGAATGCCCAGCGGTCCGCCGTGCTCGCCAGCCCCGCGGGAATCGTCGCGTGGAGCGCCGCCAGATCGCGCAGACGCTTCCGCAACGGGACGCGCTGCGCGGCGGAACTGCGTTGGAAATCGATGAACGAGACGGCCGGCAGCGCAGCGCCGTCCCATCCCGGCACGGGAACCGCGGCGGACGCGGCGTCGCCGGTACCATGGCCCGGTGCCGCCGGGCCGCTAGGGGGCGTGCCGGCCGGCTCGCTCAGGAAGACGTGCTTCGAGTACAGGTCGGGATGGTCGACGCCGGCGTTGTGCAGGCGCGCGATCGCGCCGGCGAGGTGCGCGGCGAACGCGCGGCGGCGCCGCACGCTCATCGTGCCCCGCCGCTCCGCAAGGTAGTGCGTGAGGTTCACCGCGCCCGGCAGTGCTCGCACGATCAGGTAGCCCTGCGGCCGCGCGAAACCTTGCTCCGCCAGAATGACCGGGTCCGGGCAACCGACGCCGGCAGCGGCAAGCTTCCGCAACACGCGCCAC
>JBGPMX010000459.1:0-4761 GCA_041487215.1 Planctomycetia bacterium
ACCGCCACGGAGTGGCGGGCCACACTGCCGTGCTCTAGTCCGGCAGCTCTTCGACCGGCGGTTCCGGCAGCCAGAAGCAGACGATCGAGCCCACGCCGTACACCAGGAAGGCGACGGCGGCGGCCGCGTACGCCAGGCGGTGCGGGCCGGGCGTGCCGGGCAGGTAGGCCGTGAGCAGAACGGACAGCTGCGTGGCCAACAGGTTGGCCGACGTGCCGAACATCCGTCCCCCGACGTTCGCCGCGAAGCTCTCGCCCGTGCCACGCAGGTACACCGGATAGACCCGCGGCAGGTAGTTGCCCCAAAAGCTCATCTGCGCAATCGTGCACAGCCCCGCGATGAACATGCCCCACTTGAACAGCTCGAGGTTGGTCCGCGCCGGGAAGAGAAACACCAGCGGTATGAGGATCAGTCCGGGAATCTGGAAGATCCGCAGCAGATTGCGGCGGCTCACGATGCGCACGGCCAACCACGCCAGCAGGAAACGGCCGGCCAGCCCGCCAATCTCCTGGTAGGTCTGAACCTTGCTCACGATCCCCTCCTGCTCCTTGCCCAGCCGGCGCAGCTCCTGCTTGAACGATTCCTTCTCTTGCTCGCTCGTCGCCGGGCTTTCGATCTGCTTGCGCAGCCTGGGGATCTCGGAGAGCCCAGGCACCAGGCCGGGGACGATCTGCGGCATGAGCTGGATGGCGCCGAACGCCGCGCCGAAGGTGCAGGCGAACAGCACGGCCGCGACGATCGTGGTGCGGCGAAACCGGGGCCGGAACAGCTCGACGAAGCTCGGCCGCCGCAGAGTCCCCTGCGCGGCCTTGCGACGCCACTCGGGTGATTCAGGCAGGAACGGGCGAATGATGATGAGCGGGATCGCCGGGATCACCCCGGAAATCAGCGTGTAGCGCCAGGGCGCGTGCGCGTCAAAGATGGCCGGGAAGTGGTCGGCGAACTGCACGCACACGTAATAAGCCCCGGCAACCATGATGCCGCCAAACGAGCCGAACACCTGCGTGTAGCCGAGCACCGTCTCGCGCTGGCGCGGGTTCGGGAACAGCTCGGCTAGCCAGGCCACGGCCGCAACGAACTCGACGCAGACGCCGATAAAGGTCAGGCAGCGCAGCACGAGCAGCATCATCGGCGACGTGCTGAAGGCCGTGGCAGACGCGGAGAGCGCGTAGAGCAGGATGCTCCAGACCAGCACGCGGCGGCGCCCGAAGTAGTCCGTGAGGTAACCGCCGATGAGACCGAACACCCCCCCGGAAACCGCACTCGCCCACATGATGTAGCCGGACCAGGCGGCAATGGCGTTGAACCCGCTGGTCGTCGCCGGGTTCGCCGGCAGCAACTCGGCCAGCGCGGGCCGCGCGATGATCGGCTGCATCAGCAGCTGGTAGGTGTCGAAAGCGAATCCGAGCGCCGCGACGAAAACGATCAACCACTCGGTGACGCCCAGTCGAATGCGGCCGTCGTCGAATTCTGGGACAGCCATGAGGTTCCTCGCGAGCAAGGAGGCGGGTCGGTAGAGGCCGCGGCCGCTTGGTCGGGCCACTCGCGGGCAGGAGAGCGCGCGGACGCAGCTTCTGGCGCGAACAAGCATCCTAGCGAGCCGATCCGGCCCGCTCAACTTCTCGGACGCTTGGGTGTCGTTCTGATTTGTAGTCGGTGAAAAAGGCTGGCACGCTTCTCACGTACCACCCAGATGGGGACACTACCCCTGCCATGGTACTGGGTCAGTTTGGCTGGATACCCCCCGCCGTCCCCCCCTTGCTAAGGTGGGACAGGGGGGGACGTTTTTCAAACTGACCCATTACCGCGGCCATGATCTGGTTGACACGCGGCGACGCCGCGCCCTAGAATCGCTCTTGCCTCGAAGCGCTCCCCTGAATCCGGTCGGATGATCCTGCCAGCGATGCGTGTATTCTTCCCCGCCATTTTTTCGCTTCTGGTCGCTCTGCCCCCCGGAACCTACGGGGGTCTCGATCGTGTGCTCTACCACGCCGCGCGGACGTGCACGCGCGCTGCGGCAACCTGGCCGGGCTCGCCCGGCACGCCGCATCCGCTGCGTTATCGCGCCTGGAACGAGACGACGTTCATCTCCCCGGACGCCAGCGTTCCCGACCTGTCGCCCGATTCGGTTGCCGCGATGGGGATGACCCTGCCCGCTGCGATCCTGCCTCACCTCCCCTCCTGCCTTGCCCGCACGCCGCGCTTCGCGCACGAGCTGCCCAGCGACGTGCGTAGGGCGCTCGAATTACTGCGCGAATGAGACACAGCGATCGGCCGGGCGGAGCGGCCTCCGCCCGTTTGCCTCGCCTCCCGTGCGCCGGCCGCTCGCGGTCCGGTTGCCTTTGACTTCCCGCTGGTCCACGCGTGTCGCTCTCCGTAAGACGAGGTGCTTCCCATGGGGCTGGTCAAAGCCGCGCTCTCCAATCGCTACGCCGTGAGCGTGATGGCGCTCGCCATCATCGTGCTCGGTCTGGTCGCCGCCTGGTCGATTCCGGTGGACATCCTGCCGGTGTTCCGGGCGCCGGCCGTGCAGGTCATGACCTTCTACTCCGGCATGCCTTCGGGGGTCGTGGAGAAGAACATCACCAACCGGCTGGAGCGGTGGACGGGACAGGCGAACGGGACCGTGTTCCAGGAATCGAAGTCGATGGTCGGGGTGAGCGTTATCCGCAACTTCTTCAGCGACGACACCGACCCGAACAGTGCGCTGACGCAGGTGAACTCGCTGGCGCTCTCGAACCTGCGCTATCTACCGCCGGGGACCCTCCCCTCGATCGTGCTGCCGTTCGATCCCACGGCGACCATGCCGATCTGCATCCTCAGCGTGGCGAGCGACCGCATGGGGGAGGGGGAACTCCAGGACATCGGGCGATACGAGCTGCGCAACGCCATCCAGTCGATTACCGGTGCGGTCGCGCCGGCCGTGTTCGGCGGCAAGGTGCGCGCCGTCCTGGCATACGTGGAACGGGACAAGCTCGAGGCACGCGGCCTGTCGCCGGTCGACGTTGCGGGCGCCATACGCAACTACAACATCATGCTCCCAACGGGCGGCGCGCGCATCGGCGACATTGACTACCAGATCGATTCCAACAGCATGATGGCCAGCCCCGGCGCGATGGACTATATACCACTCCAGGCGAAGGTCTCGAACGCCACCTACCTGCGCGACGTCGGGCACACCGAGGACGCGGCACGGATCCAGACGGGCCTGGTTCGGATCAACGGCCGCCGGCAGGTGTACGTGCCGGTGTACCGCCAGCAGGGGGCCAGCACGCTCAGTGTGGTCGACGGCGTGAAGGCGGCCATACCGGCGATGCAAGCGCGTGTGCCCGAGGGAATCGATCTCCAGGTGGTGATGGATCAATCGGTCTACGTCCGGGAAGCGATCAAGAGCCTGATGCACGAGGGGGCTTTCGGCGCGGTGCTCGCCGCCGGCATGATCCTGATCTTCCTGGGGGACTTGCGGAGCACGGTGATCGCGACGCTCTCGATCCCGCTCTCCATTCTGGCGGCCATTGCCGGCCTGCTGGTCACCGGGAACACCATCAACGCCATGACGCTGGGCGGCCTGGCGCTGGCCGTCGGCCCGCTGGTCGACAACGCGATCGTGGTGCTCGAGAACACGCACCGGCACCTGGCGATGGGCAAGAAGCCGCTGGCCGCGGCGGCGGACGCGGCGGGCGAGGTGGCCCTGCCGGTCTTCGTGGCGACCTGCACCACGATCATCGTGCTCCTGCCGATCGCGTTTACGCCGGGCATGGGAAAGTTCCTGTTCCGGCCGCTCGCTCTCAGCGTCACCTTCGCGATGCTCGCCTCCTACCTTCTTTCCATGACGTTCGTGCCCAGCCGCTGCGCCAACTGGCTGCGTGAGCACCGGGAGGGCCACGCGAGCGGCGAGTCGCGCAAGAGCTGGGGGAGCCGCGTGCAGCACGGCATCGAGACCGTGCTCGCGTCGGTCGTCGCCCTCTACGAGCGGACGCTGCGCGCCGCGCTGCGCAGGCGGGCCCCGGTGCTCGTAGTGGTCGCCGTGGTGTTCCTGGGCGCGCTCGCGCTCGGCCCCCTGCTGGGGCAGGAACTGTTCCCCCAGGTGGACGCCGGGCAGCTCGTCATCACGGTGCGCTGCCCAACCGGAACTCGCCTGGAGATCACGGAGCAGAAGGTTGCGGAGGTCGAGCAGGCGATCCGCGACACGATCCCGGCGGGTGATCTGACCATGATCATCTCCGAACTCGGGGTAGTCCCCGATTGGTCGGCAGCCTACACCCCGAACACGGGTCCCCAGGATGCGGTGGTGAAGGTGCAGCTTTCCGGGGAGAGAAGCGACAGCGCGCAGGCATATGCCGGGGAGTTGCGCCGCGTGCTCAACGAGAAGTTTCCCGGGGTCGAGTTCGCGTTCAACACCGGCGGCATCGTCTCCGCCGCGCTCAACTACGGCGCCCTCTCTCCCATCGATGTCCGCATCACCGGCAAGATCGGCGAAGAAGCTCGGGCCCTGGCACGCGAGCTGCGCCAGCGCATCCGCGCCGTCGGCGGAGCCGAGGACGTGCGCATCAGCCAGCGCTCCGATTACCCGCAGCTCTATATCGAGGTGGACCGCGCCAAGGCCGCGAACCAGGGCATCACGCAGCAGGACATCATCCAGAACGTCGTCACGTCGCTGAACTCGAGCATCCAGTTCGACCGCAACTTCTGGATCGACCCTGTCAGCGGGAACCAGTACTGGGTCGGCGTGCAGTACCCGGAGGCGGACGTGCGGTCGAT
>JBGPMX010000460.1:0-4749 GCA_041487215.1 Planctomycetia bacterium
CGTTGTCCCCCCCTTCCGAAGGGGGGGTAGGGGGGGTATCACGGAACGTATTCGATTCATCGTGGTCGATGCATCGTGGCATTGTGTCCGGCGCGATGAGATGGTTCTCTGCAGGGCGATGGAATGGCCCTGTCAGCGCGATGAGGTGGTTCTGTGCAGCGCGATGGGATGGCTGATACCCCCCCTTCCCCCCCTTGCCAAGGGGGGGACAAGGGGGGGCGTCCGCGCAACGACCACGCCGGATCGAGAGCGCGACGACCACCGCCGGATGAAGAGCGCGACGACCACCGCCGGATGAAGAGCACGACGACCACCACCGGATGAAGAGCACGACGACCACCACCGGATGAAGAGCGCGACGACCGGGCCGGACCGGCATCGGGAGCTCGCACATCGCGGGAACGCGTTGTCCCCCCCTTCCGAAGGGGGGGTAGGGGGGGTATCACGGAACGTATTCGATTCATCGTGGTCGATGCATCGTGGCATTGTGTCCGGCGCGATGAGATGGTTCTCTGCAGGGCGATGGGATGGCTGATCCGCCCCTACCGGGGAAAGCGTCGAGCGAACAGGGAAGGGCTACGGGATGGGTTCGTTGCGGCTGAGCAGAATGCGCTCGGCCCGGAAGACCACCTCGGCGTCCTTGTCCTTAAGCGCCTCCTTGAGTACGGGCACGGCCACCGCACCGAGCTCGATCAGCCGCTTCTCGGCCGCCTCGCGCTCCGCGTACTTCGGGTCGCCCAGGCGCGCCACGAGCGCCTTGACCTCGTCCTTCATGCGCGGGTCGATGCTGCGGACCAGCACCAGGGCGGTGCGGACCGTCTTGTGCGGCTCCGGGAAGATCTCGAGCGGCAGCTTCTCGTCGATGGCCACGGCGGGCAGCCGGAACAGAGCGACCATCTCGTGCGATTCGAACACCGGCCTGGCACAGAGCGAGATCAGGAGGTCAATCTCCGCGGGCTTGAGGCCGGTGCGCCCGAGCCGCTCACGGAGCGCGTCGCGCGTCTGCACTTGCAGCTCCGTTCCGCCAGCGGCGAGCGGCGGGGACATCGTGAGCTCAATGCTCGGGCCCGAGGCGGCCGGGACCGCCTGCGGCTCTTCCGCCGGCGGCGCCTTGGTGAGCATGAGCGTTCCCTTCTCGTCCATCTGCCAGCCGAGCCCCTTCACCTGCTTCGCGAGCTCGTCGAGCACTTTGCTGAGCGCGGTCTCGTGGAACTCGAGTTTCACTGGCGTGTCGCTCGTGATAGCGGCTTCCTTGAGTGCCGCGTCATCCAGCCGAACGTTGACGCCGGTCAGATCGTGCAAGAAGGCGACGACCGCGTGCAGCGGCGTATCGACGAACTGAACCGTGATGGGCTTTTCGAGTTTCTGTTCGGCTTCGGCGCGTGCCGCGCTCTTTTCGGTGGGCGGAGCCTGCGCCGGCGGGGGTGCGGCCGGCGGCACAGCCTTCTTGGCCTTGACCGGGTAGTCCGCCTGCTTGGGAGCTGCCTGGGCCGGTGCGCCGGCGGCCGCATTCGAGGCGGGCGCGGCCGTCGCGGCGGGGGCTGCGGGCAGCTTGTCCAGCCAGCCGATGCGGAGTCCCTCGGGCGTCGGCACGATGATCGCAACATCCTCGAGCGGCGTGGGTCCGGTATTCGCGACCTGGTAGCGGTCCGGCCCCCTCTCGATCTTGATCGGTACAGGGAAGCGGAACTCGGCGTCGTACGCCAGGAACCGCTCCGTGCGCGCGCCCACGTTGACCCAGAGAGCATCGTGCTTGCGTGCCGCCAGGAACCAGTGGTCGTCGGGGACAAATGCAAGCTGGCCCGCGTCCGGAACGGTGTCGGTCAGGCTGAGCGCCGCCCAGCGCATGCGGCGGTTTTTCACCTCGGCGCTCGGCCAGTGCGCCACGAACTGGCCGGCCTGCGTCTGCACGGTCACCTCGACGTCGCCGGCCGGCTCGCCGTAGAAGGTCATCACCGTGAGCGGCGACAGCGGATCTTCGTCGCGCTTGGTCTCGCGGCTCCGCAGCGAATTCACCAGCACCGGCAGCGCGCTCGTGTAGCGATCCTTGGCGTTCGCGCTTTCCGCGTTCAGGTCCAGGATCCAGAACGACCACTCGTGGACCTCGAGCTTCGTGGCGTCATCGGCGGCCACGGACGCCAGCAGCAGGACCAACCCCGTGGAGGCGGCGGCCACGCCGAGGGTCATAATTCTGCGCAGGGAAGCGTTCATTCGCATCGCGGTTGCCTCAGGGCCGAGTCGTTGCACCCGCAGGCGCCCATCCCGATCGTGCTACGCCTTGGTTACGATCGGGATGCGCGCCAGACATGGATACGCCACCCGTCGCGTCTCAGGTCCACCTCGCTGAGGGAGCGCTAAAACCAGCTATCCGCCGGCGGCCGTTGCCTGGCTCGACGCGCGGAAGAGCCGCGGATCGGCCCAGATCACGCGGTCCCCCGTGTCCTCGGCCTCGCCGAAATCGACCTCGAGCGTCAGCTGCCTGACGCCGGCCACGCCGAGCTCGAACGGTTTCGGATCGGCGTCCGCGCGCAGGTCGCTCTCGGCCAGCAACTCCTTACCGTCTCCCAGCACACGGCACACAACCCGCCCGCGATTGCCCGCCGTCTCGTCGAAGCCAACCACGCCGCGAAACTGCTCGAACCGGCCGTCGATCGCGTAGGTCAGCACGCAACGAGAGTGCACCGCAATTCCTTTCGCGTATGTCTTGCCCTTCATGCGCAACGGTTCTCCCTGCAGGTTCTGATCCCGATGATAGCTGAGCAGCCGCCCGAAGTACGGCACCTCGTCAACCGTGGCCGGCTCCATGTCGGACAGGTAGACCATCTTACCGTTACGGAACGCGACGTCGGACAGCAGGCCGCGTGGCAGCCGAACGGCGGTGCCCCAGGCGGTCTTAATCGAGAAGCCGTCCTGGTCGATTCCTTCCCAGGATCCGGAGAGCTTGTCTCCCGAGACGAAGCCGAAGACCTGGTAGGGAGCACGTGGATCACGAACCGGTGGGTGCGCGGCGAAGATCAGGCCGACCAGCCGCGGCTGGTTGATGGAACGCACCTCGCCTTGGTACGAGAACCGCAGCTTCCCTTCGGCCAGGCCCTCGACGCTGCCGCTGACGAGCACCACGGCCCCGTCCTTGCCGAGCACGACCGCCGTGTCTTCGCCGCCGCGCCGCCGCAGCTCGGCCGCGTACCTGTTCCGCGCATCGAGCGACGGCGTGCTGCCGAACTCGATGCCGAGCACCTGGACGAGCGGGACGTCCAGCTCGTTCTGCCACGGGACATGCAGTTTGAGTGCATCCTTGGTGAGCGCGAGCAGTTCTCCTTGCAGCCGGTCCCCGGCCTCCAGGCTGACCACGACGCGCGGCGGACCGGTTTCGTTCTCCGCGCCGGGGGCGTTATCCGACTTGGTCGTTTTGAGCTGCGGATCGGTATGCGTGGTCACCGGAACGCTGACCTGGGCGGTCGTTCCATCCTCGTAGGTGACGGTGATGGTGAACGTCTGGCCGGAGTTGTCCTGATTTGGCTCGAGGTACAGATCCGCCGCGTCGGACCGCTCGGCGCGCTCGATGGCGATTCGCCAGTTGGGCGTACCCGTCGGATCGAGCCGCCAGATGCCCTGGCGTGTGGGGTGCATGCAGACAGCAACGATCTGCTTGATCTTGCGGTCCGAGGCAAGTCCGTTCAGGGCGACGTGCATGTCCTGAATGCCGTTGCCGCCGGCCGCGGAACCGACCTGGACCAGATCGTGGTTGTCCTGTCCCATCCACTGCGCGGTGAGGGGCGCGGCGCCGGCGAGCGTGATGCGGGCGATCTCGTCGAGCGGCACCCGGCGCGGCGGATCCGAGCCGATGACCAGCTTGCCTTCTTCGATCGCCCGGGGTTCGCCCGCAATGTGCTCGTCCTGGATCGTCAGCACACCCGGCCCGCTCGGGGGCGGCGGAGCGGCGGCGGCTTCGGCACCGGGCCCGGACAGCTTATCGGCGCGGACCATCAGCTCTTTGAGCACGATTTCTGCCGGCGCCGAGCTCTCCTTGTTGTTGAGAACGATCTGCACCGCGCGCACCACGCCCGCCCCGACCTCGGCCTCGCGCACCGAGCGGAACTGATCGCTGTCGCCGTCGGCGACCAGGTAATGGAGCGTTGATCCCGTCCGGGTGAGCCGCATCTTTCCGGAGTTTGCCTGGGTGTTCGTGATCACCCAGTCGGACTTGCCGGCCTTGCCGAGCCCGGCGATGTAGGAGTTGCCGCCGTCCACGTTGCGTTTGCGACCGATGTACCCGTCGTCCTTGGGGCCCGCCTCGAACGCCAGGTGTAGGTAGGCTCCATCCCCCGCTTCCTTGGCCGGTTTCTCGAGTTTGACGAGGTCGAAGGCCAGCGTGACCTCGAAATCGCCCTGCATGCTGAACCGAGTGTTCAGCGAGATGCCGGAGGGTGACATGGCGGGGAGCGTGACGCGCAGACCGCCCGCTTCGAGCTTCACGTGATCGGACGGCCCCTGGAGCTCGAGCGTCTGCGTGTCCAGCCGGGCACCGCGGAAGTCGTGGCGGAACTCGGTCTTCTTCGCCGGGGCGGCGGGGGTTGCCTGGGTGGCGGGGGGAGTCTGCGATGCGATGGTGGGTCCGAGCAGGAGGACCAGTAGGAAGGCGCTCAACGCAATGCTCCGTGTAGAAGACCGCGGAGGGCAGCGGCCTGGTATCGTGCTTTCGTGGGGAGCGCCACAAGGGAGGTCGATTGCGCTCGCCGTCCTTCTGCC
>JBGPMX010000461.1:0-4745 GCA_041487215.1 Planctomycetia bacterium
CGCTCGACCCGCGCATCCGGGTGACGGTGGACATCTGCTGCCTCACGGATTTCCAGGCGCTCATCGAGACGCGAGGTCTGGACGGGCACGGGATCTACTACTACGTGCCGAGCCTGCTCAAGCACTTCAGCACGTCGGACATCAACGCGCTGATCGCGCCGCGCCCGCACCTGAGCCTGGCGGGCAACCAGGACAAGCTGACGCCGCCCGAGGGGTTGGACCGGATTGACGCCCATCTGCGTCGGACGTATGCGGCGCGCGGCGCCCCGGCGGCCTGGAAGCTGCACCGCGAGGACGTCGGCCATCAGGAGACGGCGACCATGCGTGCCGAGATCGAACGGTTTCTAGATCGCTGGTTATAGGACATGCTTCTTGTCGTCATCGGGGTTTTGATCGCACTCAGCTACGACGCGGCGGAGGCGCCGGTTCCGCTTGCCGAGCCGGGCTGGCGGGCACTCGCGACGCTGCTCGCGGTCGTCTGCCTGGGGTTATTGGCGGAGCTCTTTGCGCGGCTGACGATCGCTCGGATCGAGCGGTTTCCGGGGCGCCGCGCAGCGGCGCTCGCCGCCTACCAGCGCTTCCGCTGGACCTACACGTTTACGCTGCTGGTGGTCTTCACGGGCATCGTTCACGGGCTGCACTGGCCGGCCGTCGTCCGGCAGTCGTGGGGGCTCGAGCACTGGGTGCTGGTCGACGACGCGCTGGTCCTTTCCCCGTTCCTGGCCGGGCTGGTGCTCGGCTGGCTCGCGCGGTTTCGCGCCGAGGAGTCGGCGGCGGGGTCGAGGCAGACGTGGTTCGCCTGGCGCGCGCATCGCGCGCAGCTGGACTTCTTGCTGCGGCAGCAGGCGGGGGTCGTGCTGGTCCCGACCGCGCTCTGGTTGGCGCTGTTCGACCTGGTGGGGTTGGTGCGCCAGGACGCGCTGCGACAGCAACTGGAGGTGACGGCGAGCGTGGTGGGGGTGGTGGTCACACTGTTCGGCGCGCCGCTGCTGCTGCGGCTGCTCTGGCGCGCCCGGCCGCTGCCCGCCGGCCGGCTGCGGCAGCGGCTCGAAGAGCTAAGCGGCCGCCTGCGCTTCCGCGCCAGCGACATCCTGATCTGGAACACCGGGGGAACGGTGATAAACGCGGCCGTGGCCGGCCTGGTCCCTTGGCTGCGGTACGTCATGCTCAGTGATGGGCTGATCGAACACCTGGACGAGGACGAGATCGAGGCGGTGTTTGGGCACGAGGTCGGGCACATCCGGCACCGCCACCTCATCTACTACGTGGCGTTCCTTCAGGGCTCGATTCTATTCCTGCTGGTCGCGCTCAACACGGTCGGCGGTTGGCTCGACGGCCTGCTCAGCGCGCGGGCGGCCGGGCCGGTGGTCGCCGTGGTGCACGACCTGGCGTTGCCGCTGGTCTGCGTGGCGATTTACTTCGGCGTCTTCTTCGGGTTCTTGTCACGGCGTTTCGAACGGCAGGCGGACCTGTTCGGGTGCCGTGCCGTGTCGTGCGGGCGCCCGGATTGCCCGCCGCACGAAGCGCTCGCCACGCCGGCACCGCGCCGCGCCGCGGTCTGTCCCGTGGCGATCGGCACGTTCGTCGCCGCGCTCGAGAAGATCGCGCGCCTGAACGGCTGGACCCGCGAAAAGCGGTCGTGGCGTCATGCGAGCGTGGCGAAGCGCGTGGAGTTCCTGGAGCGGCTGCGGGTGCAGCCGGAACTCGAGCGGCGGCTCGAGACGCGCGTGATCGCTCTTAAACTGCTCGTCATCCTGGTGCTGGTCCTGGGCGGCTGGTGGGCGTGGCGGCACCCCGGGGTGCTCGGCGCGCAGCTGTTCGGCTAGATCGTTCGGGAGCCGTCACCCTTCCAATGACAGGCAAGAGAATGTCATCCTGAGTGGAGCGAGGCACGAGCGCAGCGAAGGATCTCTCGTTGGGTTTCACGCTTCAGCGTGTTCCTTGGGCTGGTTCGGCGCGGGTCTCCTGCCCCCGCCGTCCCTTGGACCGAAGGTCTCCAGCTCGCCCGGGAGACCTGTGGCCCGCTGCGCGGCGGGGTCAGGAGACCCGCGCCGAACGGGGAACGGGGGCGCGGCTGCTGTCAAACGAAGAGTGACGGAGCCCTAGCTTTTGATGCGCTTGATCGATGGGGCGGATTCGTCCACGGCGAGCAGGATCTTCATCGCGCCGGGCTGGGCGGCCGCGGCGATTGCCTGCGGCGCGTCGTTTAGCCGGTAGATATCCTGGATGAGCGAGGCGACCTCCACGCGTTTCGTGCGGATCGCCTCGATCGCGGTCGCAAACGGCCCGCAGCGTGAGCCGACCAGCGTGATCTCGTCGACCACGATCGGCGCCAGCTGCAGCTCGGTCGGGCCGGCGATGGTTGTCTTGAGAACGATCGTGCCGCGCGGCCGCACGAACTCGAGCGCGGTCGCAAGGCCGGTGGGCGATCCAGTGCAATCGACGACAACGCTGTAGTTGCGCACGCGGCGGAGCTGCCCAACCAGCTCGGTGCCGACGCCCAGCCGCTCGATGATCCGCAGCTTTTCCGGGTATTTGCCCGCCACGACGACGCTGGCCCCGTGCCCCTTGAGCACCTGGGCCACCAGGTTGCCCAGCTTGCCGTCCCCCAGTACGAGCACGCGCGCCCGCTTGTCGATCGGGACCTGGCGTGGGATCTGGAAGGCGGCGGCCACCGGCTCGATGAAGACCGCTTCGTCCGCGCTGATCTCGTTCGGCACGACGTGCAAGTTCCGTTCGGGGACGGCGACGTAGTCGGCGAACGCGCCGTCGTGCCCCAGGATGCCGATCACCGTGCGGTTGGTGCAGTGGTTGCTCAATCCCCCCTGGCACATCTCGCACTTGCCGCAGCTGCAATTAATCTCGGCGGCCACCCGCCGCCCGACGTAGTTGCCCGACTGCGCGACACCGACGAACTCATGGCCGGGCACACCCTGAAAGCGCATGTAGCCGCCCAGAAGTTGCAGGTCGGTATCGCAAATACCCGCCCGAGTGACCCGTATCAGCACCTCGCCCTGAGCAGGCATGGGGCGAGGATGCTCACGCGACACGAGTAGCTTGCCGTCCCGGACGATCGCCGCTCGCATCACTTCCATGGTGCTCAAGGTGTCTGCTCCATAAACCATGTTCGATGACGGCTCGCATTATAAACACGGGGCCGGCCGACCGAAAAGGCGACGCGGCGGCCCGCGGATCCGCGGCGGGGCCCGCCCCGCGGCGTTTTCAAGGACGGAGCCGACGGATATAATTCCCGCCGACCATGCAAGCCACCGGGTCCGCGGCGGCACGCCGGGCGTTCCGGCCTGTTCGTCCGGGCGGGAGCCATCCGTGCGCGTCGGGATCGGTCACGACACCCACCGCCTGGTCGAGGGACGGCCGCTCGTGCTCGGCGGTATCACAATTCCGTACAGCCGGGGCCTTTTCGGTCATTCCGATGCCGATGTGGTGCTGCACGCCCTGTCCGATGCGCTGCTGGGCGCCGCGGCCCTGGGAGATATCGGCGAGCTCTACCCGGATACCGACCCCAAGCACCGCGATCTCGACTCGGCCGTGATTCTCCGGGACGTGGCGTGCCGCGTGCATGACGCCGGGTGGCAGCCCGTGAATATGGACATCGTGGTCCACGCCGAGCAGCCCAAGCTCGGCCCGCACAAGGAATCCATCCGCCGCCGGATTGCTCAGTTGCTCGGCATCGACCCCGCCGCCGTGAGCGTGAAGGCCAAGACCGGCGAAAAGGTCGGCCCCATCGGGCGCGGCGAGGCCATCAGCTGCGAAGCCGTGGTGCTGCTGGAGAAGCGGCCCGCGCCAGATTCCTGACGAGCCGTCCCTCTTTGAATGGCGGGAAGAAGAAAATGTCATCCTGAGCGCAGCGAGACACGAGCGGAGCGAAGGATCTCTTCGGATGTGGCGGCACGTAGGACGGCCAACCTACTGCACGTCCCTCGAAGAGTGACGACGTACTCACACGAGTTTGGTTTGGAACGAGTCCTCACAATGCCCCTGCGCGTCTACAACACGCTGACCGGCCAGAAGGAACGATTCGAACCCGTTGTTCCCGGCAAAGTCGGCATCTACTGCTGCGGCCCGACCGTGTACATGCAAAGTCACGTCGGGCACATGGTCGGCCCGGTCATCTTCGACACGATCAAGCGGTACTTCACGTACCTGGGTTACCAGGTCACGCTGGTGATCAACATCACCGACATCGAGGACAAGCTGATCCAGCAGGCGGCCAAGGAGACGACCACGGTTGGGCAGCTGGCCGAACGGGTCACGGGGGACTACCTGGCGAACATCCGGCGGCTCGGCGTCGAGGGCATCGATCACCTGCCACGCGCGACGGAGAACATCGAGGGGATCCTCCGCATCACGCAGGGGCTCATCGAACGGGGCTACGCCTACGTCGCAAACGGCGACGTGTACTTTGACGTGACGCGGGATGAAGACTATGGCAAGCTGAGCCACCGCGACCCGGAGGCGCTCGAGGCGGGCGCGCGGGTCGAGCCGAGTTCGCTCAAGCGGCATCCGGGCGATTTTGCGCTCTGGAAGGGGGCCAAGCCGGGGGAGCCGGCCTGGGACAGCCCGTGGGGCCGGGGCCGGCCCGGCTGGCACATCGAGTGCTCGGCGATGAGCATGCGCTACCTCGGCCACACCTTCGACATCCACGGCGGCGGGCTCGATCTCGTGTTCCCGCATCACGAGAACGAGATCGCCCAGTCCGAGAGCTACACCGGAAAGCCGTTCGC
>JBGPMX010000462.1:0-4745 GCA_041487215.1 Planctomycetia bacterium
CCTTGACTTCGTCCTTAGCGCAACGGCGCTCCGCGCGGTGCTCGATCGTGCTCCGGAGCTCGGCATCGGCCGCACGGTGCTCGACGCCGTGCGGCGCACGCGGGAGCGCACCGGCACGAACACCAACCTGGGCATGGTCCTGCTGCTCGCGCCGCTGGCCGCCGTCCCGCTCGGGCTTCCGCTCGAGCCCGGCGTCGCGGCGCTGCTCGATCGGACCACCCTCGACGACGCGTGCTGCGTGTACGAGGCGATTCGGCTGGCCCGACCGGGCGGCTTGGGCCGAGTCGCTGCGCAAGATGTGGCCGACCCGCCCACCGAGAACCTCCGCGCGGTCATGCGCCGCGCGGCCGAGCGCGATCTGGTTGCGCGTCAGTACGCGCATGGGTTCCGGGACGTCTTCCGAGACGGCGTGCCCGCGCTCGTTGACGCCTGCGCCGCCGGCCTCGGCTGGGAGAACTCGATCATTCGCTGCCATCTCCATCTCATGGCGAACCACGCGGACACACTGATCGCGCGCAAGCGCGGCCCGAACGAGGCAGCAGAGTCCGCTCGCATGGCCGCGGCCGTGCTCGGCGCCGGGTGGCCGGCGACCGACCAAGCCCAGCAGCTCTGTGCCGACCTGGACGCCTGGCTGCGCGGCGCCGGGCACGCGCGGAACCCAGGCTCGACCGCGGATCTCGTGGCGGCGTCCTTGTTCGCCGTGCTGCGCGATGGCACAATCAACCTGGCACGCCTCGCGCGACCGGCGGGACCCCAACCATGACCGAGACATACACCGTCCGCGTTTCAAAAGACTACCTGGTCTTCTGTTCCGCGCACTTCATCACCTACGACGGCGACACGTGCGAGCGGCTGCACGGGCACAACTACCGGGCCTCGGCGGAGGTCTCCGCACCGCTCGACCCGAACTCGTACGTCTTCGACTTCATTGCGCTCAAGAACCTGATGCGGCGGATCACCGATGAGCTGGATCACCGCGTGCTGCTGCCGACCCGGAGCCCGCGCATCCACGTCGAGATCCGGGGGGGGCAGGTGCGTGCCCGGTTCGCGGATCGCGAGTGGTCCTTCCCCAACGATGATTGCGTGCTGCTCGAGATCGAGAACACGACGGCCGAACTGCTGGCGCGCTGGATCGCCGCGCGCTTGTCGGAGTTGCTCGAGCGCGAGAAGGGCTTCCGCCCGCCGCGGATCCGGATCGAAGTCGAAGAGAGCTTCGGACAGCTCGCCGTGTACGAACGGACCGACTGAGCCGCGGCCACCCGCTGGAAATGCGTTGCCGCCGGGATCATGGATCGGAAGCCATCTGTTGCGCCCGGGACGCTGATACCCCCCCCTTTTTTCCCCAGTTCAGAGGAGTCTGAATGCTGGCGAATCAAGCTACGTCGAGAGGATGCGTTGGTCGAAGATGAGCTTTTTCGACGGGCTGCTCAGGGCAATCGCCGCTCATGGAGGGCGGTTGCGACCAGGGCACCGGCCACGCCTGCGTTCCCCAGCGCTTGCAGGTCGGCCCGGTCGCGGATGCCGCCCCCCGTTACGAGCTCGATCCCCGGATGAGCCCGCAGCAGATTCTGGCACAGTGCCGTGGTGCTGCTGCCGCCGCGCATGCCGACGCGCTCCAGATCCAGCACGATCAGCCGCGTGATGCCCAGCTCAACCACGTCGCGGGCGATCGCCTCGGGGGTGGCGCCGGACCAGCCCTCGCGGGCGGCGATGGGTGTTCCGCCTCGCAGGTCCAGGCTGAACCAGATCGGCTGCGAGCGCATTTCTCTCACGAGGCGGGCGAGCGCATCGCGGCGGGCGATCGATTCCAGCCCCACCACGACGCCGCCGGCGCCCGCCGAGCGATGCACCGCCTCGCAGCGCTCCAGGCTGGCGACGCCCGCGTCGACGATCAGGCGCAGCCCGAGCTCGCGCAGCATTTCGTAGGTCGTCCAGGACGGCTCGGCACCGCCGATCGCATCCAGATCGGCGACGTAGAGCTCCGTGAGACCCAGCCGGTTGCGGAACGCGCGGGCAACGGCTTCGGGATGGGATGATCCGGCGAGCCGGCTGCGGATCGGCCGGTACTGCGCGCGGCGGCCCGCGACGGCGTGGACCACTCGCCCGCGTTTCAGATCCATCACCGGTATGATGCGCATGGCGGTATGATTCCGCGGCAGCGGCGCGGCCGCTCGCCCAACGGGGGACGCGATGCGGGTCTTCGTGTACGAGTACGTCTGCGGCGGCGGCATGGCGGGCCGCCCGCTCCCCGAGTCGCTCGCACGCGAGGGCTGGGCGATGCTCGCCAGCATAGCCGACGACCTGGCGCGGATCGAGCGCGTGCGTGTCAGCACCATGCTCGATGCACGGTTGCGGCACCAGCCGCTCGGCGTTGAGCGGCGGCTCATCGCCGACGCGGGTTCGGAGCCAGAGCTCTTCAAGACGATGGCCCGCGAGGCGGACGCGACGCTGGTGATCGCCCCCGAGTTCGACGGCGTGCTCGCGCAGCGCGTGCGATGGGTGGAAGGCGTGCAGGGCCAGTTGCTCGGCAGCGGCTCCCCGGCCGTTGCGCTTGCGGCGGATAAGCTGGCGTGCAGCCGGCTCTTCGAGTGCGCCGGCGTGGCAACGCCGGCCACCCGGTTGGTGGATCGGTCCGGTGACTGCCCCGGCCTCGACGGCTATCCGGCCGTGCTCAAGCCGCGTTACGGAGCCGGGTCGCAGGGGGTGGTAATCTTGCGCGGGGCGGCGGAATGGACCGCCGCGCTCCGCACATCGCGCTCGGAATGCGGCGGCGATTCCGTCTTGCAACCGTTCCTGCCGGGCCTGGCCGCCAGCGTGTCGATCCTGGTCGGCGACGGGTTCGTGATCCCGCTGCTCCCGGCGGAGCAGCGGCTGAGCGGCGACGGCCGCTTGCGTTATCGCGGTGGCCGCATGCCGCTCGGCGGCGACCTGGCCGCGCGGGCGATCGAGCTCGGCTGCCGGGCCGTGCGCGCGATTCCCGGGCTTCGCGGTTACGTCGGGGTGGACCTGGTGCTCGCCGCGCAGCGCGCGACCGAGGCTCGTCGCGGTACCGCGGGCCGCGACGCCGCGCACGTCGTGTCTGGCGCGGAAACGTCGCCTGCTCCGCTGGGCGATGCCGTCATCGAGCTGAATCCGCGTCTGACGACCTCGTACGTGGGTCTGCGCGCGCTGTGCCGCGGGAACCTGGCCGACTGCGTGCTGCGCGCGGCGCGCGGGGAGGAGCTGGCCCCGCTCGCCTGGCGACCCGGAACGGTTTGCTTTGAGCCGGATGGCACTTTAGCATGGCAGCCCGATCCGCGCCGCGGGACCGGCGCGGCAGCCGGCGCACGGGATCCGATCGATCCCTCGTAACACTCCCAGAAAGGTGACGTTTCCGTGGATCTCATCAGCACCCTTCCCGGTTCCCTGCTCGAGAACTTCTTTCCCGCCGGCTGGGACCTGAAACGGATGGACCGCTGCGCGAGCTACGCGCCGGAGCGGATCGACGAGAGGCAGCCGTGGTGGCACGCGGGCTTCGAGCCGGTGGTCTGCGAGACCGTGGGCGACTTCGACGTCATGATGGGGCACGAGATCGCGGCCACTATCCGGCGTGCGCGCGACGAGGGGCGCAACGAGATCCTCGTGCTGCCCGTTGGCCCGATGGGGATGTACCGCTGGGCGACCTACTTCCTGAGCGAGTGGGGGGTGGGGTGTGAGCACGTCTGGGGGTTCAACATGGACGAGTGGAGCGACCGGGAGGGAAACACCCTGCCGGCGCGCGACCCCGGCGCTTTCCAGAATGCGATGGAGCAGGCCTTCTACGGCCCGCTCGCCGCGCGCAGCGTCCCCCGCCAGCAGCGCTTCTTTGCCACGCGCGAGCTGTTGCCGCAGTACGCCGAGCGGATCGGCGAGCTGCGCCGCGGCGGCGCCCGGCTGACCGTGGTCTTCGGCATCGGCCGCGTCTGCCACATCGCCTTCTGGGAGCCGCACTTCGCCGCCGAGTTCGCGAGCGACGACGAATGGAAGCGCCAGACGCATCGCCTGGGTGCCCGGCTGCACCCGCTGACGATCGAGCAGAATGCGATCACCAGCTTCAAGAGCCGCACCACGCTCGTCCCCGCCTTTGCGAACACGATCGGGCCGGGCATCTTCCTGGGCGCCGACCGCATCATCGGTGGCTGCGACGGTACGCTTGGCCGCGGCATGCAGTGGCAGGGGCTGAGCCTGTGGGTGACCCTGCGCTATGGGCCCGATCGCTGGGTGCCGTCCAGCTTCATGCCCACGCTGGCCGGCCGTCTCTTCTACCTGCGCGAACTGGCCGGTCCGCTGGTTGCCGAGTGCAACTAGCCGGTGTCATGGCTTGACGGGGCCAACCCGCAACAATTTATGCGACCCGTCCTCGGCCTCGATATTGGCGGCGCGAACCTCAAAGCCGCGCACTGCGACGGTACCGCGCAGTCGCAATCGTTCGCTGTCTGGCGCCGCGCCGGTGAGCTCGAGGCAGCGCTGCGCAGTCTGATGGCGCGGATGCCCGCCTTCGACACCCTGGCCGTGACCATGACCGCGGAGCTGTGCGACTGCTTCGAGACGAAGCGGCATGGCGTCCTGGCCGTGCTCGACGCCGTGCACGCCGCGGCGCGAGCGGTCGCGACGGGTGCGTCCGTGGTTGTCTGGCTGAACGACGGCCGGCTGGTCGCGCCGGCCGAGGCGCGTACGCGCCCGTATGACGCGGCGGCGTCGAACTGGCTCGCTCTGGCCACCTGGGC
>JBGPMX010000463.1:0-4732 GCA_041487215.1 Planctomycetia bacterium
ATGTTGCGGCGCGACTCGTCGATCTTGAGGATCTTGCACTGAATCTGCTTGCCGATGTAATCGGCGATGTCGCCGGGCCGGCGGATGTCGACCTGGCTGGCGGGCAGGAAGACGTTGACGCCGATGTCCACCAGCAGGCCCCCCTTGATCTTGCGGGTGACCATGCCGGTGACCACATCCCCTTCCTTGCACTCGCTGGTGACGCGTTCCCAGCCGCGAATACGGGCGGCCTTGCGCTTGGACAGGAGGATCTCTCCCCCCTCGTCCTCGAGCCCCTCGAGCAGCACCTCGATCGGCTGGCCGGGCAGCGGCTTCTCGCCGTCGTCCCACTCGTTGAGCGGCACGAGCCCCTCGCTCTTGTACCCGACGTCGACGACGACGTTGTCGCCGACGACGTCGATGATCCGCCCGCTCAGGATGTGCCCGACCTCGAACACCTGCCCGGTCTGCTCGAACAGGCTCGCCAGGTCCGAGACTTTTTCGTGCGAGAGGGACTGCTCGATCTCCGAGCGCAGCTCGTCCTCGCCCACATCAAACTCACGCAAGAGGTTTCGATCGACCATTGAACTCACTTCGGAAGCGGCCGCACGACGCGGGACGGCGGCGTCCCGTGGCGGGGCGCCGGCACGCGGCGACGCCAAGCGTTCCTGCGGGGTGCCTACCCGCGCGCGACCTCGGACGCGTGGCTGGCGGCCCGAGCGGGCCGCTTCCTCAGCACGCGAATCGTTGATTATACAGAAGGCCCCACGAGGGACTAGTTATCTTTGGGCCTGCCCTGGCGCCGCTCGGCGGCGCGCACGTGCCGCTCGAGCACATCGACCACCTCGCGAAACGGCATGGTGCTGGAATCGAGCACGATCGCGTCCGGGGCGGGAACCATGGGCGCGATCGCGCGGGTGGCGTCGCGGCGGTCGCGCTCGGCCTGGTCCGTCAGCACCTGCTCGAGCGTGCAGGACTGCCCGCGCGCCAGAAACTCGCGGTAGCGCCGCTCGGCGCGGACGTCCGCGCGCGCGGGGAGGAAGATCTTGCAGTCGGCGTCCGGGAAGACGATGGTCCCCTGGTCGCGCCCCTCGGAAACGATGTTCTGCCCGCGCGCCGCCTCGCGCTGGAGCTCCACCATGCGGCGGCGCACCGCCGGGCTGTCCGCGACCCGCGCCGAGGCGCGCGTGACGGCGATGTCGCGGATCGCCTCGGTAACGTCCTCGCCGTCGAGCAGCACGCGGCGGCCCCGCAGCATGATCCGCAGCTCGGCCGACAGCTCCGCCAGCGCATCCTCGCGATCGAGCGCAGTGCCGCGGCGCAGCGCCACCAGCGTGACCGCGCGGTACATCGCCCCGGTGTCCAGATAGTCAAACGCGATCCGCTCGGCCAACGCCTTGGCGGCGGTCGATTTACCGGCCGCCGCGGGTCCGTCGATCGTGACGATCATGCCAGCCATCAGGCAAAAACCACATCGACCTGCGCCAGCTCGTGCGGCATCAGGTCAATCGGAACCGTGTCCCCTTCGGGATACAGCGACGTAACAAACTGGCCCCGCCAGTCGGTCACGCGGGCCGAAGCCACGTCGTACAAGCAACGCAGCGCAGCCCGCGTCGCGCGCCCCGCCGACTCGAACAGCAAGAACCGCGCGCCCGCCCGATCCCCGTCGAGCAAGCGGGCGCTCGCGATGACCACGTTCCGTGCGTCCAGGTGGAAAAACCACCCGGCCGGCGCAGCGGCGGGCGGGCCCGAGCGATCGGCGATCATAACAGGTGGCGTAACCAGTTCCAGCGCCGCGTGGAACGGATTCGACAGATCGAGCCCGATCGCCAGCCGGAAGCGCGTGCCCCGCTCCGTCGCCGTGACCAGCAGCGTGTCGAGCATGCGCGAACCGACACGCTGGTGGTAGGGCAGTCCCCCGGTCAGCAACGCCACGCGGTGCCGTCGACCATGGACCTCGATGAACCACGGCGTCTCCGGCCGCTCGGCCTGAGTCGCCTCGGACACGAACCCGACCCCGCGCACCAGGACCGACCGGCTATCCGGCCAGGCAAGCCGGCTGGCCACGTACGCGCGCCAAGGATCCGATTCCACCGGCAAGACCGACGGGTGCAGATCGAACAGCTCGATGTCGACCGTGAGCCGGTCCTGGTCGCGGCCGAGCTGGTACCCTTGCCGGAAGCGAGCCATGCGCGGCTCGTTGGCCCAGCTCGGGCACGGCTCCGCGATGAGCTCGCCTTCCACGACGAGCTCGACCAGGTCCGGGCCGGAGCGCAGCACGCGCGACGAGCTCGCACGCATGCGGGAACGCGGCGCGTCTTCCTTCGTTCCATAGCCGCCCCCCCCGGGCGCGGGGTCGTAGGACAGATCGCGTCCGGGCGGTATGCCGACCAGGACCAGCTGCTGGCCCGCCTGGCTTTCGCCGGTCATGCGGTCCGCGATGGAGCGAACCCCGCCCGTCTCCGCATCGATCTCGATATCGAGCCGCTCATTGCGCAGGATCCATCCGTCCACGATCGCGCCGCCGCCGGGCACGGCGCCCGGCGCGGCGTCGGCGGCGAGCCAGCTGAAGCCCATGGCCGGCACGTCGACCGCTACGACGTCGCTCGCACCCGCCGCGCGGGGGATCGTGCCTTCCGGGCCATCGGGCAGCACAGGCTGCGGCACGAACACCCGGCGCTCCTGACCCAGCGGGTTGATCAACAGGGTGCCCGAGCCGTCGCCGGATTGCGCCGGACAGATCAGCTCCCCGAGCGAGCCGTTCGCGGCTTGCTCGGCCCCCGCCAGCGCGTCCTCCGCCGTGGCATCGCTTCGTTCCAGCAGTTCCTCGACCCAATCCAGCCCGTCCGCGCCGCGCGCCGCGCCGCGGCCGAGCAGCCGATCGACCATACTCATCCAGCGGGTATTATCGAGCCGAGCTCGCGCCGCGTGCCGCGCCGCCACCCCGCTGACCGGGTGCACGTCGCGCCGGCGGTGCGCGTCGACCAGGAACGGGCTGGCGTAGTCGTCGGCGCGCAAGCGCGTCGAGACCGAAGTCGGGTCGGTGCTCGAGAAATAATCCCCCAGCGTGCAGAAGCGGCCAACGAGGCGGGTGCGCGACGCGAGACGGGTGAGCTCGCCGTACCACACCGTCTCCGGCATCGGCCAATGCACCAGCGACACGGTCGCCGTGTGGTCCGCCATCATCGTCTTCCAAACGCGGTGGGGAAACCGCAAGTATTCCACGGCCCGATCCGCGGCGAACGGGATCCGGGTCAACGCTTCCGTCGTGCTCGTGTCCGGGCCTTCCCAGCGGATCTTCGGCTCGCGCGGCGTGGGGTAGGCGCCGTCGTCGAACGAAAAGTGCGCCACCGATGCCATCTCCGACCGGTTGATTAACTGCACCACGTACGGGGCGAGCCCAAAGCGGCGGCGGCCGTACGAGCGCGCGCCGCGCCCGAACGCCGAGCGGTACGCGCGATCTCCACGCATGAGCTGCCAGGCGTGCGAGGCGAGTGGCAGGATCGTCGTATCCACCTCCTCGAAATCCCCACCCAAAATGTCCGCACGGTTCTCGTCGAGCGCCGCGCGGAGCGCCTGCGCGGTGTCCGGGTAGCGCGCCGCGAACTCTTCCGCGGTCCGGCCGCTCATGAAGAGGTTCAGCGGCGTGCCGAGCGCCAGCTGCTCGTCGAGCCGGCCGAGGCCCGCACGCGGGTCCACCAGGCAAAGATCGAGCAGCCGCACGTCGGCGCCGTACATGCAGTCGCGCGCCTGCTCGAGCAGCCGAAAGGCAGCGTCAAGCTGGTTGGCCGCCGTCGCATCGTCCTTCAGAACGGCGGCCGATGCCGCCGCGAGCACCTCACGCTGGAAGTGGTCGGCGTCCAGCGTCGTCGCGTGCCTCAGGTAGCCGCCCAGCATCTCTAGCCAGAGGCGGGCGAGACCGAGCGTCAGGAACGCATCGGCGTCCAAGTTCGCCGCCGCCTGACCCAACTCCGGCAGCTCGTCCCAGAGCCGCGCCAGGAACCGCGCCCGCGCCTCTTCACCAGCGATCACCCGTGCGCCCCGCGCCCGCGCGTCGTCCTCCCAGCCCGACGCCAGCAGTCGGCGGCTCGCCTCGGGCACGACCACCAGCACGCCCGGCTCGCCGAGCGGCGGGTCCTCGGCACGTGCCCACGCCGGCATAGTCCGGCTCCGGCTGAGCAAGACCGGGTGCCACAACACCTGGTAGCTCCCCAGTGTCGCCTCGGCGATGCGGTCGGTCAGATCGTCCGGATCGGGATCGATGCGCGAAAGAGGGATCACCGCAACAAGCTTTTCGAATTGCATGAGTCACCAGTCAGCAGGCAGCAGGCAGTCACCCGTCGGGGCTGTCGATCCCGCACGATTCTAAGTAGTGCCCGGCATCATCGCATTCTCGAGCGGAGAACGACACCCTACCGGGGACATTCGAGTGGGCTTCTGGGGAACTGTTTCGCCCCGCGCCGCGTCCAATTACTCGAAAACCAGGGCGCGCTGACGCTTTTTGATTGACAATATTCGAAGCCGTCTGATACCGTGTTGGCGTCTTGCGCATTCGTAGCAAGTCGATTTGTCGCAGACATTTCGGTCTGAGAACGGCAGCCGCAACCCGCTCGGGTACGGCCTTGGGAGAGATGCTCAATGCCTACCGACCAGGCAGTCTGGGGTATTGAAATCGGGCAGTGCGCGCTCAAAGCGCTGCGGCTGCGTTACAACCCCGAGACGGAAAAGGTTGACGCGCTCGCCTTCGACTACA
>JBGPMX010000464.1:0-4724 GCA_041487215.1 Planctomycetia bacterium
AGTGCGCAGCGGGGAGCGGGTCCTCGGTTGTCACTCGAGCGGGACAACCTCCCCGCGCTCAGCGGGCAGCTCGGGCAGGTTGCGCAGGTGCTGCGAGCACCAGAACATAAACGCCCAGTGGGCGGTGAGCGCCAGGGCGCAAACCGAGATGGTTCGAACGGTAGTGCCAAGCACGGCGCCGCGGAAGAGATCCGCCACACCCGGCGCGGCAGCAGCCGCCTCGCGCTTCGCCGCGTGCCACTCCTCGGACTCCGGCACCGCGCGGCGGATCCAAAGCACCAGCAACGCGGGGAGCACGCCGACCAGGAACACCGAGCGGTTCGGGTAAGCGGCCAACAGGTACACGGCCAGGCTCGCCAGCATCACGCCGATGTTCACCCCGGTCTGGAGCACGGCCGCGATCCACGGCCGCCAGCGCGACGGCCAGGTCTCGGAGAGCAGCGAGGCTCCCACGGCCCATTCCCCGCCGATCCCCAGCGCGGCCAGGAACCGGAAGATGAAGAGATGCCACCACGCCTGGGCGAAGAAGGACAGGCCGGTGAACAGCGCGTAGGTCAGGATGGTGAGCATCAGCGCACGGCTTCGACCCAGTCGGTCGCCGATACGCCCGAAGAACCCGCCCCCCAGGGCCCAGCCGACCAGGAACGCCGCCTGGATCCAGGAACTGGTGTGCCCGACCTGCGGATCCTTCTTGTCCGCCCCCAAGAGCTCGGCCACGAACGGCGTGGCCACCAGCGTGTAGAGATGCATGTCCAGGCCGTCGAACAGCCAGCCCAGCCACGCCGCGGCACCGGACTTCCATTGCTCTGGCGACAGATCACGCAGCCGGGTCACCTCTTGCCCGCCACGGCCCGTGGTCTCCGCTCGATGAACAACGTCCACGCTCATGATTTCTCGTCCGGGTGCTAGGATCGTGCGGGGGCGGGCGACGGGTCAGCGATCACCGGCCGGCTCGAGCTCTCGAACGCGCTGGCCGGCATCGCGCGCCTGAGGAGAGTCGGGGAACTCCTTCTGGACGCGGCGGTAGAGCTCGAGCGCGTTCTCGCGCTTGCCGTTCTTCTCGAGCAGCTTGGCCCGATGGAGCAGGCTTGTGGCGGCGGGCGATGCGCTCTTCTTGTCCGCCGGCCGTGGCGGTGCCGCGGCGGCCTTCGCGGTGCCGCCCTGTCTCTGCGAGGCGCCCGACCTGGACGCTGGCTGGCCGGCCGCATCCTTGGCGGGCGGCGTGGCCTTTGCCGCGGCCACGTCGCCGCGCGGAGAGTCCGCGGCAGCGCTCGGGCCGGCCGCTCGGTCATCGGCCGCGGCGATGCACACGAAGACGAGCCGAAGGAAGGCGACGCATGAGAGGCGCATCATCGGTTCTACCTCGGGGGATGCGGTGGCGGATCACCACCACAAATCAGGACCCTTCCGGCACAACATCATCCGCTCCCCGGCCCCCCATGATCAATGCCCGCAGAACGTTTCTTCTCATCGGAGCGTGCTTGTACCGGCCGCCGTGGGGCTGTACATTCGCGCACGAGCCGATCCGAACACAGCCGGACGACATAATGACCGAGGAGACGCCATGCTGAAATACATCCGGATGCTGGGGCTGCCGGCCGCGGCGCTGTGGGCCATGGCCGTGGCGGTCGCTGCCGGCGAACGGGCAGCGGAGCCGGGTGCGGCCACACGAGCGGCCGCGCGTGGGCTAAGCGTGGTCGAGCGGGCGGCGGCCAGCTACCCGACGCATCGCTCGTGCTTCTCGTGCCACCACCAGACGCTCCCAATGCTCGCGATGGTCACCGCGCGACGCCACGGCATTCCGGTCGACGAGGAGTTGCTACGGGCACAGGCCCGGTTCACGCACGAATCGTTCCGGTCTCGGACCGACGCCATGCGAGAAGGAAAGGGCATCGGCGGAACGTCCATGACCGTGGGCTACGGATTGTGGGCACTCCGCCTCGCCGCCTGGGAGCCGGATGCAACGACCGAGGCGATGGTGAGCTTCCTGCTCAAGATCCAGGACGAGAACGGACGCTGGGCGCGGTACACGAGCCGCCCGCCGCTCGAGGATTCCGACGTCACCTGCACGGTTCTCGCCGCCTACGGCCTCCAGAAGTACGCCGCAGACGCGCAGCGGGACCAGGCCGAAGCGGCGATCGGCCGGGCGCGCGCGTGGCTCGCCCACGCGCCGATCACCAGCCATGAGGACCGCGTCGCGCGGCTCGGCGGGCTCGGACTCCTGGGCGCGACGCCGGACGAGATCGTCGTCGCGCGGCAGTCGATGCTCGAAACGCAGCGCGAGGACGGCGGGTGGTCTCAGCTTCCAACCATGGAGAGCGATGCGTACGCCACCGGGCAGGCGCTCGTGGTGTTGCGCCAGACCGGCCTGTCGCCCGACGATGCGGCCTGCCGGCGCGGGGTCGAATTCCTGCTGCGTACGCAGTGCGACGATGGCTCCTGGTGGGTGCGAACGCGATCGAAGCCGATCCAGGTCTTCTTCGACAACGGCGACCCGCACGGCAACGATCAGTTCATCTCCATCCCCGCCACCAGCTGGGCGGTCGCCGCTCTTGCCGGAAGCGTAAATGACGCCAAGACCGAGGACGCCGAGTAGCCGCAAAAATAACCCGATAGCGGTACACGCGAAGCCGCCGATCAGCGCGAACGCCAGGAATACGGTGCTCCGGCCCACCGGTCGTGCCGGTCCCGTGGTGCTCGCATCCGGGGCGCCCGCCGGGCGCATCGGCGGTGCATAACTTGTGGAAAACTTGTTCACAAGAGGTTGAGACGCTGTGCCAAGCGCTGGAAAGGGCGGGGCGGTGGTGCCGGCCCCTGCGCCCCCGGGCGCCGCTCGATGCGCCGCTCGATCGGCCCCGGCGCGTTCAGCGCATGGACTCGAGAAGGGCGGCGAGCTCGTCTTCATCCCACTGCTGCTCGGGCACCATCAGCATGAGCATCGCCATGTTGCCCTGCTTGGACTGAAACGGCGCGGTCACCTGGACGATCTTCTTGCCTTCCTGGGTGCTCCCCTTCGAAATAGCGACCTTCGACTCCTTTCCGCGAATCGTGTAAGTCTTTTCCGCCGTCTCTTCAATGTGGATCTGCGAGCCCCCGGCCTGCTGGCGGCGATTCTGGTCCATCTGCTGCTTCATCTGCTCCGGATCCGACTGAACCCCGGACGGGAACTCCATCATCATCAAAAACGATCCGGCGTCCTGGTTGTTGCCGCCGTAGGCGACCATCTTCATTCCGAACATACTGAGCGAGAAGACGGGGGGAAATCGCTCCGGCACCTGGATCTCGGTGATGCTGGCGCTGACCTCGCGGATCGTGGCCGGGTCGCGGCTCACGTTCTTCGATACGAAGCGGTAGCCCACGAAGACCACCCCGCCACAGATCAGGATGAAAACGAGGGCCCCAATGCCCACGATCCAGAGCACGATCTTGAGCGCACTTGAACTCCGCGGCTGCGGCACCGTGTATTCATCCATGGCTCTTACTCCACTCACCAGGTACCCGGGAAAGGACCGCAAGCTACTGGATCGACGCGCGCGCTTCAAACAAATATTGCCCATCCCTTGCGGTACGGGGGGTGGATGAATCGGTCCGCATCGGGCGCGTTGGTGGCCCGCAGCTCGTTCGCATCCCATTCCAAGCGGCTGCCCGTGCGGTAGGCCACGTTGCCCAGCAAGACGGCCTCGGTGAGGGCGCCTGAGTCATCGAAGTTGCAGCTGGTGGGGCTGCCGCTCTTGCAGGCCTCGATCCACTCATTGTAGTGCCCGATCGAATCCGGGATGAACGGCTCGGGCGGCTTGAAGTCGGCGAAGGCCGATTCCGGCAGCAGCCTGTGCTTGTTGTAATCGGCCAGCAGCATCCCCTGGCTGCCGACGAAGAGGACACCGTCGCCCCACGCCGGCAGTTTCCCGTCAGCGAAGTATGCCGGCCGCTTGCCGCCGTCGTACCAGGTGAGATCGACGGCGGGCTGCTCCGGCCGCTCGGGGTAGTGGTAGCGCACAATCAGACCGCCGGGCGTCGTCTCGGGGTGCACCGGCGGGCCTTCGGCTGCGATCCGTTCGGGCGCGCGGAGCCCGAGCGCCCAGTGGGGCAGGTCCATGTAGTGGCAGCCCATGTCGCCCAGCGTGCCGTTGCCAAAGTCCCACCAGCGCCGCCAGTTCTTTGGCAGGTAGGCGGGGTGGTACGGGCGTTCCGGAGCAGGGCCGAGCCACAAGTCGAAGTGCAGGTAATCCGGCACGGGCGGGGTCTCCGTGGGGCGATCCCCGCCGGACCAGGTATTGCCGCACCAGACGTGGCACTCGCGCACCGAGCCAATCGCTCCGCTCTGGACCAACTCGACGACCCGCCGGTAATTGCGGCCGGCGTGGATCTGCGTACCGAGCTGAGTGGCACGCCCCTCGCGCGCGGCCGTCTCCGCGACGCGACGCGCCTCCCACACCGAGTGCGCCAGCGGCTTCTCGCAGTAGGCGTGCTTGCCGGCGTGCATCGCCCGCACGGTGGCCACCGCGTGGATGTGGTCGGGCGTGCTCACGACCACGGCGTCGATGTTGTTTTGATCGATGAGCTTGCGAAAGTCGTTGTATTTGCGGGCGCGCGGGAACCGCTCCGCCGCCTTCCCGAGGTAGCGGTCATCGACGTCGCAGAGCGCGACGATGTTCTGGCTACTCACCCCATCGATGTTCGCCGCGGCCCGGTTCGCGGTGCCGATGATGCCGATGTTCAGCTTC
>JBGPMX010000465.1:0-4723 GCA_041487215.1 Planctomycetia bacterium
AGGGGGTCATGCTCATCGCACTGTACGTCATCCTGGCGCTGGCGTTCTACAACCTCCCGCCCAGCGCCGTGGGGGCCCTCACCCTCCCCTCTCCCACGGATCCATGAGCGGGAGAGGGGTCCGGATCCCCACGCGGCAGCGCTGAACCGCCAATGGCGCTAGCGCCCTTTTCCGTTCGCGCCTTCCACCGGGTTGCGGTCCCCTTGCCCCCGTGCTCATGGGCTCACGAGGACAGTCAGCAGTCGTCAGTCGGCAGTCAGCGGTCAGTAGTAGTCAGGCAGGTTGTCATCCTGAGTGAAGCGAGGCACGAGCGCAGCGAAGGATCTCGGTGCTTCCTTATGGCGCGGTCCCCTCGCCCCCGCGCTCACGGATCAGGCGGGGGAGAGGGCAGGGTGAGGGGGCGCTTGTCTGCGTGAGGGGGCGCTTGTCTGCACTAGCGACTGTCTGTCGGCAGCCACGCCTTCAATTGCGCGACGGCGCGATCGTGCGGTGCAGCTTCGGTGCGGGCACGCTGCGCTGGCGCTGCACCGGCATCATCGTGTCCAGGGACAGCACCAGGCTGCGCGCGTAGAGGCCGAGCGTCATCCAGATCGACAGGTGCCCCAGCGTCTCGCAGCTCTCCTCCACACAGACCTCGATCGGCCCCATGCCGCGTAGGATCAGCTCCATCTGGCTGGCCACGGCGATCGCGTAGAACGCCCCCGCCGCAAACAGGAACGCGATCGCGGCCGGCACGCGGCGGGCGCGCCAGAGCAGGAAGAGGCCGCTCGCCGACAGCAGGACAAAATACGGCACCGCCCAGTAGATCGACCCATCGCCGAGAATCCGCGTGTGGCAGAGCCGGGCCATCAGCTCCTTGAACCCCTCGTGCAGGCTCGCCCCCTCGTCCAGGCTCATCGTGAACCATACTCCGCTCACCGCGAGCCAGAGCCGTGTCGGCCGTGCACCGTCGGCCAGCGAACGCTCGATCGATCGCACCAGCAGCGTGGTCAGCCCGCACAGGAACAGAACCACCACGCTCACCCAGTTGCCAATGGACCCCTCGCTGTCCAGGTCGAACGCCGCGATCTTGCCGTCGGTCGTGAGCGGCGCCAGCGCCTCGCCGAGCCCGTACAGGGCGGCCAGGCCCGCGACAACGGTGACACCACCCAGAAAGGTGAACAGGAACGTCGAGCCACGTCGTGGAACGAGGTCCGACAGCCGGGGAGATGTGCCCATCCGTGAGCTCCATGGAGGCAGAGGTTAAGAGGGCGATTATCCCCGGGCGCTCGGTTTCGTCAAGGCATCCGGAGTGCAAGCGACGGCTCTGGGCAGACTCGCTCCGCTCAGGATCACAGCCGGTGTCACACTTGAAGAAGGGACCGACTACTAGGGCGATAACCCCGCGTTGACCGAAATCGGGGCGTCACTATAATCTCTGCCTCTTCCCGATTTTGGTGGTAGGGCTCACGGATGGGCAACTCCCGGCACGCGCGTCGCGTGATCGTCCTGATGGCGCTGGTCGCGCTGACCCACGTCTGGCTCATTCCGACCGCACTCTCTCCCGCCCCGGACACCTTCGAATTCATCCGCTACGCGCAACGGTTCGGCCGGGAATCGTTCGCGTGGATCGTGCGAACGGAGCCGCATCACCCGTTCTACCCGCTGTTGCTGGCGGCGGTCGAGTGGTTCGTCCGCGGCGTTGTCGGCCGGGCAACGCCTGAAGGATGGCGAGTCGCCGCGCAGATTGCCGCGCTCGTTCCCGGCGTGTTCCTGGTCGTTCCGCTCTACGGGATGGCGCTGGAACTCTTCAGCGCGCGGATTGCCTGGTGGACGTGCCTGGTCTTCGCGCTGATGCCCGTCCCGAACCGGATCACGGGGGACGGGCTGAGCGACGGCCTGCACCTCTTCTGGTTCACGCTCGGGCTGTGGGCGGCCGCCGCGGCGCTAAACCGCAAAGACCCGTACCGCCTGGTGCTCGCGGGCCTCGCCGCCGGCGCGGCGTACTGGACGCGTCCGGAGGCGCTCGTGCTGCCGCTGGCCGTCTTGATCCTTCTCGGAATTATCCAGGCCGTCCCTTCGTTCCGGTGGCCGGCCGCACGTGTCGTATGCGCAGCCGGCGGCCTGTCGATCGCCGTGACCGCCACGCTGGCACCGTACGTCGTGCTCAAGGGGGGCAAGCTGACCGACAAGGCGGCGTTCCGGCACATGCTCGGCGTCGAGCCGGCGCTGGCTCGTCGTGGCCCCCCCGCGGCGGACGGAGTGAGTGCCCTGCCTGGTCCGAAAAACGATCTCCCCACGGCGCGCGCGCCGGCTGTGCTCGCGCTCCTGATGCTCCCGTCGCTGGTTCTGCCGGAGCCGACTATCTTGCCGAGCGTGCCCGAGTTGGCTCGCGCCACGAGCCAGGGCGCAGCGGCGCGACAGCCCGCGGCGGAGCGGGTCCGGCAGAGCGGGCATCGCCAGGTAGTCGGCGTGGGCGGTGCGCTGCGCAATATCGCGCTGGTCTTTGTCGACGCGATCCATTACGGGTGGCTCGCCTTCGCCGCCTGGGCCATGGTCATTCCGTGGGCCACCACTTCCCGCAAGCCGGCGGCGTACCTGCTGGCGGTCGTCGCGTCGATCCACGTCATCGTGCTGGTGCGGCTTCACATTGCCACGGGTTACCTGGCCTCGCGGCATACCCTGCTTCTCGTGGTTGCGGTTGCCCCGTGGGTGGGGAGCGGCGTGGCGCTCTGGATCGACCGGTTCGTGCGGATCGCGGTCACGATCGTGCGCCGGCTGGCGATGCGTTCGGATGAAGCCGCGTTGCGCGCCGGCATCCGCCTGGCGGCCATAGCCGTCGCGGCGCTGATCGGCCTTCCCAAGATGCTGCAGCCGCTGCACCTGAGCCGGTGGGGGCACCGTCAGGCGGCGAACTGGCTGGCCGCCCACGATGCGCAACACGCCCCCGTACTCGACCAGCACGCCATTGCGAGCTTCTACACCGGGGCCAAGCGTTATCGCTACCAGCAACTCTTCGCGGCGATGCGCGATCCGCGGCTGCGCTACGTGGTCGTGGAGGGAGACGATCTGCGCCGCACCGAACCGCTCTATCTCCGGCTGCGCGAATTCGTCGCCGAGCTCGGTCCGCCGCAGGCGGCTTTTCCCTACTTTGAGAACGACACCGAGAACGGGGTCTTCGTGTACGCCTACAGCGGGGCGGTTGCCACCGAGGACCTGCGCGACGGCCGGCCGGCCATGCGGCGCTGACACTCGAGGAGTTCGCCATGAAAACGCTTGCTCGTTGGGTTGCTCGGATGGCACTCGTCGCGTGCGCCGGCGACGTGTCGCGCGACACGCGACTGGTCGCGGCGGTTTTTCCGCTTGGCTCGGCCGCTGCCGCCCACGCGGCGGCCCCCACGCTCTTGGCCTCCCGAACGTGGCCCGACCGCTCGCCGATCCCGCAGCTCTTCGATCGCGACGGCAACGCCGGGGACCTGTCGCTCGAGCGTCGGCAGCGCCGCCCGATCCTCGAGTGGTCGCCGGCAATCTCCCGAGACAACGACACGATCCGTCGCTAGGGCGTTGGACGGGTCAGAGATCAGAGGGCAGCAGTCAGGCAGGTTGTCATCTGTCCATCGCAGATGGACGGAGGACGAGTTCACGGGATAGCGACGAGAGGAGGACCTGATGAGGGTGATCACTGAGGTCGGCGCAACCCGGCAGCGGCAGCCGGTGCACGGGGAAGGCGAGCCGGGGGGGATCGAGCTCGAATCGGTCGTCTGCCCGCTCTGCCGCGCGGACGACGCCGAGCGGGTGATCAGCGCGCACGACCCGGCGACCGGGCTCGGCGGCCTGTTTCACGTCGTGCGCTGTCGCCGCTGCGGCATGGCCTACACCAACCCGCGGCCTTCGCGCGCCGCGATCGGCCAGTTTTACCCGGTCGGGTACCAGCCGCACGAGGCGCATGCGTGGGGGGATGGTTGGGGCGCGCAGCTGGGGCGGCGGCTCGAGCGCGCAGTGCTCCAAGATCGCTTCGGCTACCCCGGCGCTGGCCGCTTCACGCCCGTGGGGGCCCGCATCGGGCGCGCCTGTTTCCGGCGTAGCCGGCAGCGTGCGTTCTGGGTCCCCTTTCGCCCGCCCGGCCGCTTGCTCGATTTCGGCTGCGGCGCCGCGCTATTCCTGCGCAAGATGCGCGCGTACGGCTGGTCGGTCGAAGGACTGGACATCTCGGCGTCCGTTGTCGACAAGGTCCAGCGCGAGACCGGCATCCGTGTGCACGTCGGCTCGCTGCCGCACCCGGCGATCGTGCCCGGCTCGTACGACATGATCACGATGTGGAACGCGCTCGAGCACGTGCACGATCCCCGCGCGGTCCTGGCTGCGGCGCGCGACGCGCTGCGGCCGGGCGGCACGCTGGTCATCGGCGTGCCCAATTTCGCGAGCGCTTTCTTCCGGGCGTTCGGGACCGCCTGGTTCCCTCTCGAACTACCGCGGCATCTCTCGCACTTCACGCCCGCGACAATCACGGAGATGCTGCGGCGCGAAGGCCTCGAACTGCGCGAGCTCCGGCTCATCGGCCGCGACGGCTGGCTGCGCCGCTCGGTTGAGATGGCGCGGCGAAGCCGATGCGGCCCGCGCTGGGGCCGGCTGAGCCGCTGGAAACCGCTGCGGCTCGCCGCGGCCGGGTGGAGCGAACGCACCGGGCAGGCAGACTTCCTACGCGTGATGGCCGAGCGGCCCTCAGGGCCCGTCAAAGAATAAC
>JBGPMX010000466.1:0-4722 GCA_041487215.1 Planctomycetia bacterium
AGCGCGACCCCGCGCTGCTCCGCCGCGTGGTCGCCCGGTCGTTCGCGAGCTCGTGGGGGGACGACGCGCTCGATGCGCTGGCCGAGCTGGCGTTCGAAGCGGGTCGCTTCGACGAGGCGCACCGCTTGTGGTCGCAGCTGGGGACCGGCCCGAAAAACGCCAACCAGGAGCCGGCGGCAGCCGCGCTGGTCTATCCCGGAACCAGCCTGGATCCGGCGCTCGTCGAGGCGAAGAGGGTGCTCTGCCGCTTGTTCGGCGGCGACGGGGAGCGCGGCCAGCAGGAGCTGGCCGTGTTGCGCCGCGCGTATCCGGCCGCGCGCGGAACGCTTGGGGCGGCGGAAGGCGTTCTGGCCGATCGCGTGGCCGCCATCGCGCGCGACGCGGGCCGGCTCGCCGATGACGATGACGCGGTGTGGCGCAGCTTCGCGGGCAACGCGCAGCGATCCCGCATCGCGCCGCACGCCGTGGACATCGGCAGCGTGCAGTGGACCGCCAGCTGGCCGGAGACGTTCCAGTCGAAGCCGGTGATCAACCGGCCGGTGCCGCCGCGGCTCGACGAGTCCCCCCCCTTCCACCCGTTGGTGCTGCACGACTGGGTGATCGTGTGCGGACGGGAGGAGGTCCGGGCGTACGACCTGCACGAGGGGGCCAAGAGCGGCGAGGGGCCGGTCTGGTCGTTCAACCTCTACGACAACCGCGGCTACGCGCGGCCGACGGTGCGGCAGCCCGCCACGGGGAACCCGCAGTACACGATGACCGCGGACCAGAGCCGTCTCTTCGTCCGCTTGGGTGCGCCGGAGACCACGATGCCGCTGCTGCGCGTACCGCAGCCCGAGAGCCACAGCTACCTGGTCTGCCTGGACCTGACCGCGGAGGGCAAGGAACTCTGGCGGGCGGCTCCCGACGAACCGGACCTGGCATTCGAGGGTGCGCCGGTGGTCGCGGACGGCAACGCCTACATCGGCGTCACGCGCGGCGGCGCGATGACCCACGCGTTCGTGGACTGCTACGACGCGGCGACCGGGGCCAAGAAGTGGCGGAAGCTGATCTGCGAGGCTTCCTCGGCCGGCCTCTCCTCGCGCGGGTCGATCAGCCACAACCTGCTCACGCTTGGCGCGGGCACGCTCTACTACAACACGAACCTCGGCGCCATCGCCGCGCTCGACGCCCCCTCCGGGTCCGTGCGCTGGATCACCACCTACCCGCGCGACACGCTGTGGCCTATGACCACGGACGGGACGAGCAGCCGGGACCTCAACCCCTGCGTCTATCACGACGGGCTGGTGATGGTGGCTCCCTCGGACAGCCAGGGCATCTACGCTTTCGACGCGACGACCGGCGCGCTGCGCTGGAGAACGACCGAGCCGCCGCATTTCGTGCACCTGCTGGGCGTGGCGCACGGCAACCTGATCGCGACCGGCAACCACGTGGTGGCGATCAACCTGGAGACCGGACGACGCGTCTGGCAGTGGCCCGAGGGGGTTCCGCAGCCCGCGTACGGCCGGGGCGTGCTGGCCGGCAACTACGTCTACTTCCCAACCAAGACACATGTCTATGTGCTCGACCAGCGCAGCGGCGAGTTCGCGAAGCCGCCCATCGCGCTGGTCGACGTGCACGGCCAGACGCCGGGCAACCTGGTGGTGGGCGACGGCTACCTGGTGGTGGCGCAGGCGAAGGGGCTCACGGTCTTCTGCCAGTACGACGTGCTGATCCAGAGGTACAAGGACCAGATCGTGCAGGAGCCGTCCAGCGCCGACCCGCATTTCCGGCTGGCGCGCGTAGCGGAGGCGGCGGGGGAAAGCGAGCTGGCCGCCGAGCACTACCGGCAGGCAGTGCAGTTGGCTCGCGCGGGGGAGTCCATCGATGGGCGCTCGGTGCGCGACGCCGCGCAGGGCCAGCTCTACGCTCTGCTCCTCGAGCTGGGACGCAAGGCGATGGCGGACGAGCGCTGGGCGGACGCGGACGCTTGCTACCGCGAGGCGGTCGGGACGGCGCCATCGGACCGCGCCCGACTCGCCGCCCTGCTGCGCCGCGGCGAGCTCTGGTGCGCGGCTGGGGACGGCCCCAGGGCCCTGGAGGCCTACCAGCGCGTGCTCGCACTCGAGCCGCTGCACGCCCTGGCCGTGCAGGTCGATCCCAGTCGCTCGGTGCGCGCCGACGTGGTCGTGGCGAACCGCATCCAGGAGCTGCTGGAGCGCTACGGTGCCGCGATCTACGAGCCGTTCGACAAGACCGCACGCGGCCTGTTCGAGGACGCCCAGCGCTCGGGCGACCTCACCGCCGCGGACCGAATTGTGGCGACCTACCCGAACTCCACGGTCGTGCCGCAGACCCTGCTGTTCCTGGCCACGCAACACGGCGCGAACCACCAGGCCGCCGCCGCGCGCAGCGCGTTCAAGCAACTGCTCGCCCGCCCGGACGCCGCGCCCGAAATGCGGCTGGCCGCCCTGCACGGCCTTGCCGAGCTGCTCGAGGCGGAACGCTCGTGGCACGCCGCCCAGCTGCTCTGGGAACGCATGGCACGCGAGTTCCCCGAGGCGGCGCTGCCCGCCAAGCCCGAGCAGACTGTCTCGTCGTTCGTGGCCGAGCACCTCGCAGGCGCGCCGTACGACCGCGAGGCGCTCGAGGGCTCGGGACGCCTCGAGCTGCCGGTCGCCCGGCGCTGGAACCGGACCTGGGACAAGACGAGCCGCATCATCATTCCGCGCGGGAGCCCGCCGAGCGACGAGGGGCTCCTACTGCTCGTGAGCCGCCCGAACGCGCTCGAGTGCCTCTCCGCCACTCGCGGCGAGCCGCTCTGGCGCACCGAGCTGGCCGGCACGGTGCGCTGGTCCGCCTATCACGGCGAGCACCTGCTTGTGGGCAGTGACACGCAGCTCCTCAGCGTTGCGCTGAAGGACGGGCGGGTCACCTGGCGCTATGCGATGAAGCCGCCGGAGGGGGCCGCGTCCGAGCTGCCGTTCGGCCAGTCGATGGCGCCGTCGAACCGTCCGGCGGCCGGCGCCGCTCCGGATCCGGCCAGCCTCGCCGAATTCACGCTCATCGAGGACCGTCTCTATGCCCGCGAGGGGACCCGGCGGCTGCTCTGCCTCTCCGCCAGCACCGGCGCTACGCTCTGGTCTTTTACGCCGACCGAGGGACTGCTGCTGCCGCATACGTTCTTCAGCGCCTAGCATGTGGCCCTGCGCAGCCGGCTACCGGGCGATGACAAGTCCGTGAAGTTCGTCGTCCTGGACGGCGACGGCCGAAGGCGCTTCGAGCTGACCAAGCCCAACGTGCCGTGGTCGAGCGCCCCGGTGGCGCTGGATTCGGGCCGCCTCTGCGTCTCGGTAAGCGCCCGCACCATCGAGCTGGTCGATCTGCAGAACGGAAAACCGATCTGGTCGTTCGAGACGATCGGCAGCGACCGCCCGGCACAGCCCATCGTGGCGCAGGGCGCGCTGCTCATCCTGGTAGGCGGTACCGAGCTGATCCGTGTGGACGCCGAGACCGGCAAGCGGCTGTGGAGTGCGCATATCGCGAGCCAGCCGATCCCGGACGCCCCCACTGCCTGGGCGGTGGATGACCACATGTTTTACTGCATCACGCGCGAGCAGAACCTGCGGGCGTTTCGCGTTGACGACGGAACGCTCGCCTGGCAGCTCTCGCTGGTGGGCAGCCAGGAGCACTGGCAGATCGTGCCGGCGACCCGGCACCTGGCGGTGCTGCCCGACCGGCCGGACGCCACGCACGAGCTGCCCGTGGTACTGTGCCGCAAGTCGGACGGGCAGCTCGGCCAGCGCCTGCTGTTCCGCTCGCACGGCGGCGACGCCTTCGTGCACCTGGCACGCGACTTCGCGCTGGTCGGCACCGAGAACGAGGTGTGGGCGGTGGGCGGCCCGGAGCGGTGAGCTCCGCTGCGGGCGTCGAGAAGTCAAACGCGCGTGGCGCGGCGGTGCTGCTATTCTGAGCGGAGCGAGGTACGAGCGCACACTGTCATCCGGAGCGGAGCGAGGCACGAGCCCAGCGAAGGATCTTGGAGGTACCCGTGTGGACGTAACCTGTGACAAATGCGGTGCGGTCGTGCGGCTCAACGGCGCGCAGCCCGTGGTCTGCAGCTGCGGCAACAGCCTCGGTGGGGGCGCGGCGGCGCCTCAGGCGGCGCGCACGGCGGAAAGCGACCTGGCGGCCGTGCAGAAGTTGAACCAGGCGTACCAGACGATCCGCGGCGAGCTGGGCAAGGTCATCGTCGGGCAGCACAAGGTGATCGAGGAGCTCATGGTTGCCATCTTCGCGCGCGGCCACTGCCTGCTGGTGGGCGTGCCCGGACTGGCCAAGACGCTCATGATTCACACTCTGGCCGACGCGCTGAGCCTCACCTTTAACCGCATCCAGTTCACGCCCGACCTCATGCCCTCCGACATTACGGGGACCGAGGTGATCCAGGAGGACAAGGCGACGGGGCAGCGGCAGTTCAAGTTCCTGCGCGGGCCGATCTTCGCGAACGTCATCCTGGCCGACGAGATCAACCGGACGCCGCCCAAGACCCAGGCCGCGCTGCTCGAGGCCATGCAGGAACACCAGGTGACCGTGGGCGGCGTGCGGCACCGCGTCACCGAGCCGTTCTTCGTACTCGCGACGCAGAATCCGATTGAAATGGAAGGGACCTATCCGCTGCCCGAGGCGCAGCTCGACCGGTTCATGTTCAATATCGTGATGGACTACCTGCCGGAAGCCGACGAG
>JBGPMX010000467.1:0-4721 GCA_041487215.1 Planctomycetia bacterium
ACTACCGGGTCTGGCGTACTCACCTTGTCACCTTGTCACCTTGTCACCTTGTCACCCGGTCACCTTGTCATCCGGCGGTCACCCGGTTACAGCTCCGCGCCGCGCAGCCGGTTGTGACGGTAGGCATCCACCAGCTGCTCAAGCAGGCTCATGTCGGCTCGGATCTGAGCCCCTTGCTCGGTGTCGCCGATCAGGCGAGGCCGCTTCCATTCCCGCACGGCCGTGATCGTCGGGATGATGTCGATGCCGTCGTGCACGGCGGCGCGCACCGACTCGAAGTGGTGGTGCCGGGCGAGGAACGTGCGATCGGATTCGAGCACCAGTGTGTACCCGTGGTCGCCGTATGCCCGAGAAAAGGCCCCGTCGATGGTGATCGCCTTGCCGCTGCGCTTGAGCGGACTCTCCCCCTGCTCCACGCGCACCGGCACGTGGCCGTTGACGATCAGCCCGCGTGAGGCATCGGCGCCGAATTCCGCGAGCACGCGATCGCAGAACGGCACCTCGTGGATGAGGCGGAAATAGGCGTTCTTCGTTTCCAGGTGCGTGGCCGGGTCGGCGACCAGGTCGTTCTCGAACGTGGCGATACGGTCCTTGCCGAAAAGCGGCGATCGGGGGCCACACCAGAGGTACCAGAGCAGATCGAGATCCGCCGGGGCGCGATCGTCCAGCACGCGCACGATGACCTCGCCGATCGCGTCGAACAGAGCGCGGCCCTTGCGCGGCACGCCGTCCACGGTCAGCTCCTGGAACTCGCCCCGCTCGTCGCTCGGCACACAGGCGTGGAAGATGAGGTGGTCATCGCGGACCAGGTACATGGCGCCATGCTCGACCAGGAAACGCATCTGATCCCAGAGGATGGCGCTGGACAGGAACGACTGCCGGACGCGCTCGAGCGCGGCTACTTCGTCCGGGGACAGGGCGTAGGGATCGCGCGAATCGATCGTCGGAAAGTGGGTATCGGCGAGCGTGTGAACCGCCCCGTCGATCTCCACCGTGCCGGCCTGCAGGTCCATGCGGTGCAGCAGCATGCGGTGCTCGAGCTGCCAGGCGGGGTTGCGGCGGATCAGCTGCCCTTCCAGCTTGAACTGGAGGACGGCGGCCGCCTTCTGCATACGAGCCATCATGACGGTTTCGCGCAGACCGCTGCCTTGCGGGACGTAGCAGGCGGCGGGGTCGTCGGCGTACGCGCGTCGCGCCAGGTTTTCGAGCGGCTCCATCATCACGCCGTAGCCTTCCTCGAGCTGCGAAAGGCGGCGGTAGCGGGTCGAGATCCGCAGCACGTGCGCGACCAGTGCGGAGTGGCCCAGACACGCGCCCAGCCACGCCACGTCGTGGTTTCCCCAGGTGATGGACACGCGGGGCTGCCGGCGCAGGTACTCCACGACGCGGTCGCCGCGCGGGCCGCGGTCCCAGAAATCGCCGGCCAGGACCAGCTCGTCGACTGCGAGGTTGCGCGCCAGGCGGACGACGAGCCGCAGCAGGTGCAGGCCGCGACCGTCCCGCACCAGCGACTCGATCACGCTCTTGGTGTAGCCGCCCAGGGGCTCGGCGCCGGCACTCCAGACCAGCTCGATCAGTAAAGCGCGGTAGTCGGCGGGGAAGAGCCGCGTGGCGTGTTCGATGCTGTAGCGTCGAGACAGCGTGCGCACCAGCTCGAACAAGAGCGGCATGACGCGCAGCGCAAAGCCGGCGCGCCATGCGGGTTCATCGAGCTCGGCAGCCAGCTCGTCCAGCGTCTCGCGCGGATAGAACAGCAGAGCGAGCAGCTGCCGGAGCTCGTCGGCCGTCAGGCGCGACGCGAACAGCCGCTCGACGAGCGGGCGGAGCGTGCCCGACGCGTTGTTGATCACGTGGCGGAGCTTCACGTCGTCGCCGTGCACGTCGCTGATGACGTGCACGGTGCCCTTGGGCATCGTTAGCGCGCCGGTCCGTCGCGCGATCTCGGCCTGTGCAGCGTCCCGGTTGGGGAACTCGCGCGCGAGCGCCCGCAGTGCCGCCGTGTCTCCCGGTCCGCAGGCGGGGGGCCCCGGCGCTGTCGTGTTCGTGGTTGGTTCCATGGTTTCACCTTCCTGATTGCTCACGCATTAGAACGTGCGACGCCGGGAAGTCCACGACGAATTCCGTACATCCGGCTCTGCGGCACCCCTCACCCCCGACCCCTCTCCCCACGCGCGCTCCGCGGCGCATCATCTCCTCATCGGAGAGGCTCTCTTCGCGCACCCCTCTCCCCTCGCTCCACGGGAGCTCCTCTCATGGATCAACAGGAGCGAGCGTGGGGAGAGGGGCCGGGGGTGAGGGGCGCCGAACCCGGGGTGAGGGACGGTGGGACGCTCAACCTCCAACGCTCAACTCTTCTTGCTCCCCGTTATGGATCCCAGGAGCGAGCGCAGTGCGGGCCATTTCTGCGCCGCCGTGCCGCCCCGGCGCGATTGCACCTTGCGTCGCGGTGCGCGCGGCGACTAAACTCCGAAGTCCGGTCGGATGATAGGCACACGAGCTCTTTTCATGATCGTTCAAGAGTTGCGCGCCATACAGGATCGTTGCGGCTACCTGCCGGAGCCGGAGCTGCGGGCGCTGGCGCGGCGAACCGGGGAGCCGCTGCACCGGCTGCACGAGGTGGCCAGCTGTTTCCCGCTCTACCGCCTGCAGCCCCCGCCGCGTGTCGCGGTGCGCGTCTGCCGGGACATGGCGTGCCACCTGCGCGGCGCTCGGGCGCTCGCGCAGGATCTCGCCGCGCTGGCCGCGGAGATCGGCGGCGGCCAGGTGGTGGTCGAGGGGGTGTCGTGCCTGGGACAGTGCGACCACGCTCCGGCCGTGGCCCTGTCGTCGCGCCACGGCGAGCCGCCGGCGTACCAGGAACAGATCTTCCGCGGCCTCAAGGTAGGCGAGCTGCGGCAGCGCATCCGCGCGGCGCTCGATGGGGAAGCGGTCCCCGCGCAGCACGCCGATCGCACGCCCCTGGCCTGGAAGATCGACCCGTACCAGGGGCAGCCGCGCTACGACCTGGTACGCCGCTTCGTGGCCGATCGCGACGCGGACGCGGTGCTGGCCGCGCTGCAGGCTGCGGGACTCCAGGGAATGGGCGGGGCGGCGTTTCCCACCCACCTCAAGTGGCGTGCGGTGCGCGACCAGCCCGGACCGGCGAAGTACGTGGTCTGCAACGCGGACGAGAGCGAGCCGGGCACGTTCAAGGACCGCGAGTTGCTCCGCCGCGCCCCGCACCTGGTCATCGAGGGCATGGTCCTGGCGGGACTTGTGGTGGGAGCCGTGCGGGCGTACCTCTACGTGAGGCACGAGTTCGAAGAAGAGATCGAGGCGGTGCAGGCGGCGCTCGACGCCGCACGGGCCGAGCGGATCTGCGGCGAGAACATCCTGGGCTCCGAGCTGACGCTGCCCGTGGAGATCTTCGTCAGTCCGGGCGGCTATATCTGCGGCGAAGAGAGCGCACTGCTCGAGGCGATCGAGGATCGCCGCGCGGAGCCGCGCAACAAACCCCCCTTCCCCGTCCAGGTCGGCCTGTTCGGCAAGCCCACCGTCATCAACAACGTGGAGACGCTCTCCTGGGTCCCCGCCATCCTGCTCAAGGGGGGGCCGTGGTACCGCGACCAGGGCGTGCGCGGCGGCAAGGGGCTCCGCTTCGTTTCCGTGTGCGGCGACGTGCACCGGCCGGGTGTCTTCGAGGTGCCGTTCGGCCAGACGGTGCGCGAGCTAATCGAGATGGCGGGCGGCATGCGCGGCGGCCAGCCGCTCAAGGCCATCGCCCCGTCCGGCCCGTCCTCGGGTTACCTGCCCGCCGTGGTTCGTCTCGAGAACATCCCGGAGAAGTTCCGCAGCCGGCTGCGCGCCGGCGCCGCCGAGTTCGACGTGCTCGATCTGCCCCTGGCCAACGAGCCGCGCGTAAATCAGCCGGTGGCCGATCTGGGCTCGATGCTCGGTGCGGCTTTCGTGGTCGTGGGCGAGCGCACCTGCATGGTCGATATGGTGCGGAACACGACGGAGTTCTTCCGCAACGAGTCGTGCGGTAAGTGTGTCCCCTGCCGGGTCGGCTCGCAGAAGCTCGTCGAGATGCTCACGGACATCGTGTCCGGGCGGTTCGCGCCCGACCGGTTGCCGGTCGTGGACGAGCTGGCGCGCACCATGCGGGACACGTCGATCTGCGGCCTGGGCATGGTGGCCGCCAACCCGATGGCATCGCTTATCACCCACTTCCGCGAGGAGCTGGATCAACACGTTTTGCACCGGCGCTGCCCGCTCGGCGTCTGTGCGATGGCGTAATCCGAGCACATCATGGCGCAAACCGGAGCAACGGTCAGTCTGACGATCGACGGACGTACGATCGAGCTGCCGAAGTTTACGACATCGAATGACCCGGCCGGCCGGCCGGTCAGCCGGCCCAGCACGATCTACGACGCCGCGCTGCAGCTGGGCATTACGATCCCCACGCTCTGCCACCGCGAGTACATGAATCCGGTCGCCGTCTGCCGGGTCTGCGTGGTCGAGCTCGGACCGGGCCGGCTCTGGCCGGCCTGCCAGCGCGCGATTGAGGACGGGATGAAGGTCGCGACGCATCACACGAGCAAGCGGGTGGAGGCATCGGTGCGCGTCCTCAGCGAGCTCTTGCTCGCGGACCACCCGGCCCCGTGCGAGAAGCACCGGCGGCACGGCGACTGTGAGCTTGAGGTGCTGGGCGAGCGGTTCGGCGTGCGCGAGCCGCGCTTCCC
>JBGPMX010000468.1:0-4712 GCA_041487215.1 Planctomycetia bacterium
CCGGTGTTCGGCGTGTGGCCAATCGCGAGGAAAACGCCGCTGGCTGGTAGTTCACGTGAGCTGCCGCCGTTGGTGTTGGCCAGCCGCACGCCGGTGACGCCGTCCTTGTCGGTTCCGAGCACCTCAGCCACCGCGCGGTTCCATTTCGGAACGATCTTCGCGTTCGACAGCGCGCGCTGTTGCATGATCTTGGAGGCCCGTAGCTCAGCGCGGCGGTGCACCAGGTAAACCCGGCTCGCGAACTTGGTCAGGTACGTCGCCTCTTCGACCGCCGAATCGCCGCCGCCGACCACGACCAGCGGCTTGGTGCGGAAGCGGGGCAGCGCGCCGTCGCAGACGGCGCACGCCGAGACGCCGCGATTCTTGAACGCCTCCTCGGAGTCGAGACCGAGGTAGTTCGCGCGCGCACCGGTCGCAAGGATCAGGCTGAGCGCCTCGACCGGCGGCTGCTCGAGCGGTTTCAGCTGGAACGGGTGCTTCCGGAGATCGACGGACACGATGTCGTCGGTGACGACGCGGGTGCCGAACCGTTTGGCCTGCGCGCGAAATCGCTCCATGAGCTCGGGGCCCTGAATTCCTTCGGGAAAGCCCGGGAAGTTCTCGACGTCGGTGGTGAGAGCCAGCTGGCCGAGCGGCAGGGTTCCCTTCAGGCGGTTTTCTTCGGTGATGGCGCCCTCGTAGACCACCGGGTCCAGGTTGGCGCGCACGGCGTAGATGGCGGCGGTCCAGGCGGCGGGCCCGGAACCGATGATACAAACTTTTTCGGTCATGGATTGCTCCTTCTCACGAGGCGGAGGGCCCGAGCCATTTGAGAATTTCGCCCTTGCCGAGGGCCACCAGGTCGCCGCTATACCGCTCGTACGAGCCGGCCTCGACCCCCGCGGGCAGCGGGAAGCCCCAGCGTGCGAGCGCCCGCAGGTAAAGCCGCAGGAACACCGGCCGGTACACGCAGTCAAGTCGAAAGCTGGGCAGCACAGCGAGTGTGCCGCCGCCGTCGCTCGGGAAGTGGCTGATGGTTCCCCGCTTCATGCCGGCGCCGTAGCGGATGCCAGGGGATCCAAACAGGCAGATGGAGCCGGCGATCATCGATACGCCGGCGAAATCGCCCGAATCGCCGCCAATAGCGATGAAGCCACGCCGCATGGTGCTGCCGATCTCGTTCCCCGCCGAGCCGTGGATCAGGATCACTCCCCCCCGCATGCCGCGGCGGCTGCCGCGGTAGGCCGCACCGACCTGGTGCAGCGCGTTGCCGCGAACCTGAATGAAGCCGCCGCGCATCTCGGCACCCACCCAATCCCCGGCGTCGCCGTGCACGGTGATGCGGCCGCCGGCCATCTCGGCGCCCAGGTGCATGCCGATCCGGCCGTACACGCTGATGCGGCCGCGCGTCATGCCCGCGCCCACCCACTTGAGCGGGCCCATGTCCCCCTCGAGCACCACGTGCTCGTCGCGCGCATCTCCTGCCACGTCGAAGAACTCGCCGAGCGGCTCCGGGCGGTTGCCGTACTGGAGCGGCAGCCGAGCGATCTCGACGGCCGAGCGCGCCGCAAGGTTCTCGGGCGTGATCGCCTCGGCCTCGACCGGAATCGTCGTGCTCGTCTTCCAGCGTAGCGTCAGCATGGTCTCTTAGCGCCCCAGCGCCTCGTGCAGCCGGATGTGGTGGGGACCGAGCGAGCCGCCGTAATTCCCGGCCGAGATCTGGACAACGCCGGACAGGCAGGCGGCGCGCACGCCGGCGGCCGTCGCCGCCACCACGGCTGCCAGGTCGAGCCCATCGATCACGATCTCGTACACCGCCGCGACGCGCCCGGGCAGGGCGGTCGTGGTGACGCCGCGCAGGGTCGGGCAGTACGCCTCGTTCGTGCTCGCGCGCAGTTTCTTGTAGCGTGACCCCACCTTGCTGCCCGAGCGCACGACGCCGCCGGGGAAGGGGGTGATCACGCCGGGCACCCAGTCGATCGCCTGCACGGCCCGCTCGGCGGCCGCCAGCGCCACGGCGGCGGACTCGGCCAGGATGAGGAAGTTGCCCCCGCCGACCCCTTGGACGACTCCGAACCGGTCCTCGCAGAGGAACTCGCCGTCCATGACCGGCACGCGCCAGAATCGCCGCCGGGGCGCGAGTGCCGCGCGTGGCGGATCCGCCGCCGCGGGGTGGAGCGAGGCTGGCCCGCCGTGCTCGGGGTCCATGCCCGGCCCGTTCGCCGTCTCGGGCTCCCAATCCTCAAAGAGCTTCGAGGTCTGGAAGCCGTCGCCGAAGTAACGCAGGTTGCCGCCGACGCGGATGCTTTTCTCGGTGCCGCCCAGCCCGTTGTAACAGGCCGTGGTGGCGCACGTCATGACGCACTGGCCGACGCGGCCGGTCACGGCCTTCTCGAGCTTGTCGCGGCTGAATCCGAAGAAGAGCAGGCTGACGCCGGGCCGGCCGTCGGGGCTCGCGTCCGGCTCGATCGCCTGCTCGATCCCCGCCTCGGCGTCGCAGGCGATCACGGATGTGGCGTAGCCGGTCGCGGCGCGCCCGGCGATCTCGGCCCAGCGCCGCGCATCGGCGGTGATGATCGCGCGCGCAGCGACCATCGGAAAGGCCTCGGCGAAGGTGTCTTCGATCTCGACGCCGTTGATTTCCATGAGCGAAGAATTGTGGCGGTGCCGCTGCGCGGCGTCAATGCGCCCGGTGCGACGCAGGCGCGGGACACACCACGGGGGTCAGGCCTGAATGGCACTTCCTGAGCGGTAAAGCGAAGGTGGGTAGTGGCTCAGTTTGAAGATCGACCCCCCCTGTCCCCCCCTTAGCAAGGGGGGGACAGGGGGGTGTATCAGCCAAACTGAGCCACTACCCGAAGGTGCGAAATGGTATAGACGCAAAGGCGCACCGTGCGTAGATGAGCGGTGGTTGTGCCATTCGACTTATCCCCTTTGTTGTCGCCCTTCACTTGCTGGCGCCCGCCGTGTCGCGATCCGTTGCTCGATCACAGCCGATCGAGCGGACTCTGCACCCCGCAGGCGCCTCGCTGCAGGACGTGCGTGTAGATCATTGTCGTGCTCACGTCCGAATGGCCAAGTAGTTCTTGCACGGTGCGAATGTCGTGGCCCGCCTCCAGAAGGTGCGTTGCAAAACTGTGGCGAAACGTGTGGCAGCTGATCTTCTTCGTCAGCCCGGCCGCCACATCTTTTGCGTGCAGGTTGCTAGCGTGTTCGATTTGCTTGCGCAATGCCGCCTGCAGCCTGTCCGGCAGTGGCACGGCCCGATCCTTCTCCCCCTTGCCCTCCCGCACCACAATCTGCCGCCGCTGGAAGTCGATGTCCTTCACACGTATGCCTCTTCCGTGCGAATCGAATAGTGCAACATCCGTAGCTTCGCCCGCACCTGATCCAAGAGCGGCGGCTGCTTCGCCGCCGCCGCTGGAGCTGCCTCAGCCCCGGCCGCTTGAACCTGCTGCTTGCAAGCGCTCACGGTGCCCGACTCCGTCGGGGTGGTTCGCATCACGGCACTCGCCGGGACGCCCGCGCCCTTTAGCGCGCCCTCTTGGTGCCCCACGGCTCTCGATAAAACCGGCGACACCACGCTTGACCCATGCTGCACCGAACGGTAATTTCCTGCCATGGCTGACAATCCTCCAGCTCTTGGGCTTCAAAGGCCGGACGATTGTGCCCAAGTTAGACAGAAATCACAACCAGATTGGACAGAAATCGTTTCTGCTCAATGATTGTTAGCCCGCATAGCGGATGGTCATGACGATCTTTTACCTCGCGGTCACCATGTTCGCTCTGGCGACAGGTGTCTCGGCCGTCATCTTCGATCGTTTGCTCCGGCACGAGTACACATACCATCGTGCTCACTGGGAGAATCGCGGGTGCCCGTGCGGAATGTTTTGGTGGCCACGCGGCGGACGCCTACTCTCTCAGAATCTCGCCGCCTGGTCCCTCCTGCTGTGGAATCCGCCGTGGTTCGAACAAGACCCAAAAGGTCGCGAGCTCCTCGTCCGCTTTCGAATTGTGAGTGCCGTTTCGTTCCTAGCACTTGTAGCCACCTGGCTTGCCATAGCAGGCAGCTCCAGTGTGAGATGAACGTGGGCTACCATGTTTGCTCTCTAACATGTTTGCTCTCTAACTCCGCGTTCCAACCGAGCAGTCCCCGGATATTGAGCTGACCAACTGCGTCTCTGTAAAATGCCCCTCGCGCGGGCCGGCGCCTTTGTCAGGGCCGACCGGCTGAACCCTGACGTTAGACTATCTAACATGAACCGCCCCCGCTTATCCTGGTGGCAGTGCGGTCTGATCGGCGGGGTCACCTTCTCGGTGGTGCCGCTCACCAAGATCGTTCGTTCTATCCCTTGGTTCTTCACGGACGCCTGGGGGGAACTGCTCTTTGTCGCCGAGATTTTTGCGATGGGATTCGTTTGCGGCGCGCTCGTCGGCGTTCTAAAGCGATTATCGAAACGCCCTGCGACTGGAGTTGTGCTTGGGGCGACGTTCGCTGTTAGGAGAAGTCCTCTGCCGCCGCGCTTGCGTCCCATGCAATTCGGCATGCGCGGACTTCTGATCGCAGTCGCACTTTGTGCAGCGACCCTTGGGATGGGCAGGTGGCTCTGGTACTTCGTGAACGACAGACCGCACTTTGAAGTGCTCGTCCAGGCTACTGAGGCTAGGGGTGCGATGGAGCCCACCCTCAATGGTCGCGAGATACTCGCCGCCGACATGAATGCCTACTGGAA
>JBGPMX010000469.1:0-4705 GCA_041487215.1 Planctomycetia bacterium
ACAGATCATGCGCAGGACAGGGCACAGTGGGTGGCAGGTTGTCATCCTGAGCCAAGCGAGGAACGAGCCAAGCGAAGGATCTCGCTGCTGCGTTATGGTGCGGTCCCCTTCGCCCCCGCGCTCACCGATCATGCGCAGGACAGGGCACAGTGGGTGGCAGGTTGTCATCCTGAGCCAAGCGAGGAACGAGCCAAGCGAAGGATCTCGCTGCTGCGTTATAGCGCGGTCCTCTCGCACCCGCGCTCAGGGATGATGCGGGGGAGAGGGTTGGGTGAGGGGGAGTGCGGCGGCGCCGGGTGCCGGGGCCTGAGCGGAGCGTGGCCCCGCGCGGAGCACTACGGGGCCACGCGGCGCCCGGTGCGGCATGTATTGCATCATCGCCAATCATGTAGCACAATGGCGATATGGATAAGACACTGACGATTCGCCTGGAAGCGGAGTTGGCGCGCTCGCTGGAGCAAGAAGCACGGCGCAGCAACCGTTCGAAGGGAAGCGTCGTGCGCGAGGCGCTCAAGGAGCACTTGAGCAAGGATCGGCCGAGCGCGTTGGATGCGCTGCGCAAGTACGCCGGCATCATGCACGGGCCAGCGGACCTATCGACCAATCGAAAGTACTTGTCCGGCATGGGCCGGCGGAAGCGCTCGTGAGAACGATCGTCGACACCGGCCCGCTCGTAGCCCTCTTTAACCGTCGCGACCAATACCATGACTGGGTGCTCGAGATCCTTGAGCGTCTGCAGTTGCCATTCTGGACGTGCGAACCGGTCGTGACCGAGGCGAGCTACCTCACCGGGAGAGGCCACGAGCTCCTTGAGATGGTAACCAAGCGGCAGTTGCGCATCGCCTTGAAGATCGAAGACGAGGCCAGCGCGCTCGGGCGACTTCTCGCGCGGTATGCGGGCGTGATGGACCTGGCGGACGCGTGCGTCGTTCGCATGTCGGAATTGACCCAGAACTGCCAGGTTCTGACGACCGACCGACGCGGCTTCTCCTCGTATCGACGCAATGGCCGTGACGCCATCCCGCTCGTCATGCCCGAGCGCTGACCCGGGCGGGCCGGCAAGTGTTCCGGGAGAGCCCGGCCGCCGGGTGTCGGGGCCTGAGCGAAGCGTCTCCCCGCGCCTGGCGCCGCCGCTCCTGACCAGAACGCGCTCTGTTCGTACAAACGGTACCCGCCCCTTTTGTGACCTTCCCCTCGCTCTGCGGTTTCCCCTCACCTCGTTCTGCTGTGACCTTCCGCCTTTGCGGTCCCCTCGCCCCCGCGCCCATGGATCATGCGGGGGAGAGGGAAAGGGTGGAACCGGGCGAGTGCTTCCCAGGTGCGAGCCAGTAACTCGTCACGCCACTTCTCTGTATTGAGCGGCGGATCGAGCGGCAATAGCCTGAACGCGGCGCCCTTCTCAGGCCCCGTCACTCTTCTGGGGCTCGCTGGGGACGATCTGCTCATCGGCGGGCCCAATGATGACAGTCTGGATGGCGGAGCGGGCAACGACACGCCGTGCAGCCCGCGCGATCCGCCGCATGGCGACCACCGTCTGAAGCCAGCGCGCGCCCGCGCGCCGCGCCGCGCCCGCGCCGGGGTGTGCCGGTGTCCCTGCTCGCCCTCCTGCTCCATGACGGCCTCGAGAACCGGATGATCTAGCCCCGATCGGCGCAGGCTCCCGTGCGCTTGTCGCGTGTCTTGACCGAGTTGCCGCTTGAATCACGGGTGCTGCTCCGTACACTCGGCGGAACACTCGTGGCTCATGCAGACCAATGCCAGCCAAAAGGATTATCGCCGTGCCGATCAAACCATGTACTTTGCGTGCTGGGCCGTGGAGTCGGCCGGTCCCAAGCGGTGCTGGGACGGCGGCTGGAAAAGACGGCCGAAAACAACGGCGGGTAAGGCTTTGGTTCGAAGCGCTCGAAGAGCGGACGCTGCTGACCTACAGCGCTCGGGTGGTATTCGGCGATGTGGCTTTCCAGGGAGACGCCGCCGGTGATCTCCTGGTCTTCGACGTCCTGGATCCGTTCGGGGCGAATCTCCTGAGGCACAACCGCTTCAGTGCCGGCGATCCCGGCTTCGCCAGCGACCTCGATTTCGACAGCTCACAACCGGGCGAGCAGTCGCTGCCGAACGACCCGTTCTTCGGCCCCGACATCACCGTCAACGCGGGAGCCGGAGACGACACGGTAACACTGGGCGACGCGGGAACCCCCTCGGTTTTCTTGCAACCCGACTTCACCGTGAGCGGCGACGCCGGGACCGATGCCCTCAATCTCGACGACTCAAGCGACACCGAGGGGCGGCTCATCGGCGTGACCAGTTCGTTCTTGGTTAACCTGACCAACAGCCCCCTGCAGCCCTTTCTGAACTACGCGACCATCGAGCAGCTGAGGGTCAGCGGCGGGGCGGGGGATGATACGATCCGCGTGGACAGCACGGCGGATGGTACCGGGACGACGTTGATGGGGGGCGCCGGGGACGACACGGCGATCGTGCAGGCAACCGGCTTGGCCGGTCTGACCCTCGATGGCCAGGCCGGTTCGGACCGCGCGATCATTCAACTCGGCGCGCTGGCCGGGCGGGTGACCGTGGTGGACTACGGCGCAAGTTTCGGCGGCACGTCGGCCAACGACAGCCTGACGCTGACCGATCGCGAATTGACCCTGGGCACCCAGACCGTCGACGTCACGCGCATCGCGCCCCAGCCGACACTGGCCGCGGGAGCGGGCGACGACCTGATTGATGCGTCGGCGTACGGGAGCCCCGTGATCCTCGATGGCCAAGCCGGTAACGATACGATCCTTGGTGGCTCGGGCGACGACGAACTGATGGGCGGCTCGGAGAACGATGTATTCCAGGGCGGCGCTGGGTCCAACACCCTCGAGGGCGGCGGCGGGACGGATCTGGTTCGGGAGACGGGGGACCTGGACTTCATGCTCACGGACACCCTTCTTTTGGGTTCGCCCAGTTCAGCGCTCGCGGCGGCGACGGCGAGCCACGGCGGAGTCCAAGCGGCGGCGGCCATTGCCGCCGCGGGCGCGAGCCGGTCGATTCGGGACACACTGCAGTCCGTGGAACGAGTGGCCGTTACCGGCGGCGCTGGCGGCAACGTGATTCGCTGCACCGAGTCATCGGGGAAAGAGCTGTCGGCCGACGGCGGCGACGGCAACGACCTGATCGATTGCCGGGGCTGGCACCGCGTCTTCGCATCGGGCGGGGCGGGGAACGACACGATCTATGGCGCGGCCGCGGCCGACGCGATCAATGTGCTGTCCGGCGGCGAGGGGGACGACCTGCTCAGCGGCGGGGCGGGCAATGACACGCTCGACGGCGGGCCGGGATCGGATATCGTGCTCGGCGGTGGCGGCAACGACAGCACGGTCAGCGGCGCGGGATGCGACATCGTCAACGGACAGGTGGACCCATCCAACCCCGACTGTCTCGCCGATCGCCTCGTGAGCCGAGATGATCTGGTTGCCGCGGCGGGTGCGGATCACATCGAACAGCTCTACACGTTCGCGGCACGCGCGCAGGGGATCACGACGTTCCAGTTCCACGCCTCGCGGGAGAGCGCGGCGCTGGAGCTCGAGCTCAGCGACGCGGCCGGCGTCGTCGTGGCGACCAAGAGTGGGACGGGCGCGCTGCGCATCGATCAGCTGCTGGCAAAGGGGACACCGTTGCAGCTACGCGTGCGGGGCCAGGCGGCGGCGGGGGACCGCTTCGGCATCCGCGTGGCCAACGCGGTGCGGCTGCGGCAGCGCGACAACCGCTTGCTGGTGGCGACGGGGGGTGGAAATGACCAGATCGAGGTGGGTCGAGACGTGTCGGGCAGCGGCAGCGGCGCGATCGAGGACCTGGCGATCGGTGCGAACGGCGCGGCGGCCGCTCTGGCGACGCGTTACGATGCCGCGACGCTTGCGTCGTTCTTCGGGGCATCGTCTTATGCCGGGCTGCTCATCAAAGCGGGGGCGGGCGACGACCGCGTGGTGGTGGACGCGTCCGTGACCGCAGCGGTCGAGATCCGGGGCAATCGGGGCGACGACACGCTCACGGGCGGCTCGGGCAACGACACGCTCGACGGCGGGCCGGACAACGACGCCTGTTCGGGCGGAGGCGGCGTGAACCAGATCGTGAACTGCGAGGCGGCCGCGGCCGCGCACGAGGAGCGGCCGTTCCTGGCGGAACCCGCGGCGTTCGCCGCGGCGGCGGCACGGCCCCGGCCTGCATCGGATCCCGAAGCGGGAGAGCGTAACACGGCCGGCTCGATCGAGCGCCGCGTAAGCGACGCGCCTGCCGCTGAGGAGGCGATCCACGGCGAAGCCACGCGCCGTCCGCCGCGTGCCCTGGTTTCTGTCGCGTGGCAGAACGCGGTCGACTCGCTACTCGAGGCGTGGGCAGATTCCCCGCGGGGCGCGCTGGAGACGACCTCATAAGATCCGATGGAATCACGCGAGGCGGCTTATAGACTCAGCCAGGCCCCTGTGAGACGATGTTTTCCCTCCGCCAGACGCGCGGCGAGCTCCTTTAGCGCATCGGCGGAATGCATCATGAGATGGACATTCCCCGAGGCGGTGCCCGCATCGGTGCTGGACGTAATCCTGGACGTTGAACAGGCTGCTCTGGTCCTCGGCGAGTCCGGGGATGTCTTCGATCCGGATCTCCCCTCGGAGCACGGCCTCGGCCAGGACGCGCGTCGCCGGCAACTCCTTCCGGTTCGCCT
>JBGPMX010000470.1:0-4703 GCA_041487215.1 Planctomycetia bacterium
TCTCCGGCGTGGTCCGTGATGATGCGGTGCGTGATCGACAGGCCCAGCCCGGTCCCCTTGCCCGAGCGGTTCCGCGTGTAGAACGGCTCGAAGATGTTCGCCAGGACGTCGGGGGTCATGCCGCAGCCGTCGTCGCTGAAAACAAGCATGGCCCGGTCCTTTTCGCGGCCGACCCGGATCTCCAGCGTGCCGCCCGCGTCCATGCTGTCCAGCGCATTGACGACCAGGTTGAGCACCACCTGCTTGAGCTCCTGAGGGTTCACCTCCGCAATCACCTCGGCGGAGCAGGCGAGCACCAGGTGCTTCTCGCGGTAGCGCCCCATGTGCTGCACGACGTCGATGACATCCGCGACCAGGTGCGCCAGCGAGCTGGGCTGGCGCTCGTGGTCGCGCATGCGCGAGAAGTCGAGCAGTTTCTCGGTGATTCCTTTGCAGCGAAACGCTTCGCTCTGGATCATCGCCAGGCAGCGCCAGACGTCGTCGGGGGCGGGGGCGGGGCCGCCGCGGGGGATCATGCCGCGCAGACGCCGCTCGAGGGATTCCGCGCCGAGGCTGATCGAGGCCAGCGGGTTGTTGATCTCGTGGGCGACGCCGGCGGCCAGGAAGCCGACGCTCGCGAGTTGCTCCGAGCGCACCAGCTGCCGGCTGCGCTGCTCGACCTGGCGCTCGAGGTTCTGGCAAGTCTGCTGCAAGCGCGCGGTCATGTCGTTGAAGGCCTGGGCGAGCTCCTGCATCTCGTCGCCGGTGTCGAGCGTGCAGCGGTGGCCGAGATCGCCTTGCGCGACCCGCCGCACGCTGGCGTGCAGCTGCCGGATGGGCCGGAAGATCCAGGAGTACGAGCCGCGGGCCAGCACGAGGATCATGGGCACGACCAGCGCGCCGCTCGACCAGGCAACCCAGAGGTTGGTGCGGTACGACAAGCGGGCGTCGCTGACCAGCCGGTTCATGTCGTGCGAAGTGGGAACCGGGAGCGAGGCCACGCACGAGCGCAGTTGCGCGAGTTGCTGCTTGAACGTCCGCTCCGCCTGCTGCTCGCCGCCGAACGCCAGGTCGAAGATGTCGCTGTCCCCCCACGACGGGTAGATCGCCCGCCTCTTGACCGACGCCAGGATGCTGTCGATTTCGATCAGTTTGGCGATCTCGCCCTTCCCCTGGTCCGGATCGCGGCCGCGCCGCAAGGTGGCGTTGAGCCGGTCGCGGTAGACCTCGAGCGACTCCTCGGCGAGCCGCACGCCACGCTCGAACCCGCGCGCGTCCTCGTCCGAGCCGCGCAGACGCTTCCAGTCGGCCTGCGCATCGAGTTGCGCCACGCGTTCCCAGAGCTCGTTGCCCAGCGTGAGCTCCTGGGTCTTCGATTCGAAGGCCTTGATCGAGTTGCGGTAGGAGTAGAGCCCGACCAGGGTGTTGACCGTGAGCACCGCGGAGATGCAAAGCACGAGCACCAATCCGGCGAGCAGCTTGGTGCGAATAGTCAGCAAAGGCATTCCGCGACCTCCGTGTCGCCCGGTTCCCGAATCCGCCCCGGTCCCCCACCCAATAGCAAAAATTACAAAACGGGGAAAGGGGACGAGGGGCGAAAGGCGAAAGGCGAAAGGCGAAAGACGACAGACGACAGACGAAAGACGAAAGACGACAGACGAAAGACGACAGACGAAAGACGACAGACGAAAGACGGGGCGAACGACAGTCCAGAGTCAGACAAGGACGAAAGAAGAGAGGCCGATTGCCAGGCGATTTCAGCCGCAAAGCGGCTTCGGAGCTAAGGGCCCGTCATGCCGCTTGCCGAAGCCCCACAGGCAAAGTGAATCCGTACCAACCCGCGGGTTGAGCTACATGATCGTGAACTCTTGAAAAAGAACCTGCTCGATGGGGCGCATGTCGTCGTCCGGCAGCAGCAACTGATTGAAGCCGTCGCGGATCTCTTCCCGGATCTGGTCAATCCCTGCGCTACTCCGTACTTCCTCCAGGGTCTTTTCGGACAAGTGCGTGATCAGCCAGTCTCGCAACACCGGTTTATTGTTTTCAACCGCCACAGCCACCGCAGCCTCACTGCCGCGCGGCACCCGGAGCTTGACCTCCACGCGCAAGTAGTGGAGCCCCGGGCCGTCGCCGAAGTTCACCACCGCTTCGCCAAAGTGAACGAAGCCGGGGCTCATCTTGGAGGCGAAGCGTGCCTTGGCGGCCCGATACTCGCGCCACTCGGGCCCCGCCACCCAAAACGCCCAGAACAAGACGGCACAGCACGCGACGGCTCCAAGAATTGCACGCAAGCCGAAGCGAAACCCGGTGAGCTTCATAGCCATCCTTGCCGAAGTGAGAGGGTCTTGCGCCTTACGGTGGCGAGGTCCAGCCAGGATCGAAAACCCGTTTCTGGCGATTGCCTGAGTCGTCGAACAGAGAAGAGGAACCCGTAGTCTGTGCTCCGTTACCCACTGAAATCTCCGAAGACCCCTTTGCCGTCTCGCGCGTCGCGTTTGCGTCTCTTGGCTGGCTCTGGACTCTCGACCCTGGACTCTCGACTCTTTTCAAGTGCCTCCCAGCAGCTGCTTCCTTTCCTCCTGGTGGGCGCGCTGGGCGGCGGCGAGCAGGTGCACGACATCGCCGTATTCGGCCAGAGCGCGGCGGAGCTCGCCGCTGCGTGCCGACGCCTCGGCCGCGTTGCGGTGCGCGTAAAAGGCGGACCAATCCATGTTCCAGGCGTGCTGGATCGCGCGCTCGCGGATCTTCTCGAGCCGTGTGGCCCAGCGCTCCAGCGCGCGCGGCGTGAGGCTGCACTCCGCCTCGCGGTACCCCTCCGGTTGCGCGGCCGCCTCGGGCGTATCCGTACGGCGTCGCGCATCGACCCAGCCCAGGATGCCGATCACCAGCAGCAGCAGCCCCAACGCCTCCGTGATCTGGAAGCCGGGCAGGCCGCGCATCCAGAGCGCGAGCGTTCCGCCCAGGATGGCGAGGCCGGCGAGCAGGCAGCAGGCGGATGCGGTGCGCCAGGATCGGGCGCGGTCCTGCGCCGTCTGAACATCGCCGCTCGCGTGGTCGTGCGCTGGATCGCCTACGCGCACCGCCACGACGGTGATGTTGTCCGAGCCGCCCGCCAGGTTGGCGAGCTCGACCAGCATGCGGCACGCGTCGGAGGGGGCGAGGTTGCCGGCGAGCAGGCCGATCTCGGGATCCTCAACCTGGCCGCTCAGCCCATCGCTGCAGAGCACATACGTGTCGCCCGGTTCGGTCGGGTGCGGGCCCTCAATGTCCACCTTGACCTCGGGCTCCGGGCCGAGCGAGCGGGTGATGACGTTGGCGGGCACGAGGCCGCGCGCCTGCTCGAGCGTGAGGTGGCGCTGCCGCACGATTTCCCAGAGCAGGCTGTGGTCGAACGAGAGCTGCCGGATGCTGCCGTTGCGGATGCGGTAGGCGCGGCTGTCTCCGACATGGGCGATGAGCACGCCGTCGGCGGTGAGGGTGAGCACGGTGGATGTGGTGCCCATGCCCTGGAAATCGCGGTTCGCGCTGCCGCGGTTGTGGATGGCGGTGTTGGCATCGTGGAAGGCCTTCGCCAGCGCCTCACCGGACGCGAGCTGCCGCATCTTGTGGTAGGCGTGCGGTATGGTGTCGGCGGCGAGTTTCGAGGCCAGCTCGCCGACCGCGTGCGCGCCCATCCCGTCGGCGACGAGGAACACGTGGCCGCGGTTCTGCCACTGCTCGCGGGTCGGCGCAAGCACGGTCGCGTACGCGTCCTGGTTGTTGCTGCGCCGCATCCCGACATCGCTCAGCGCGGCAAACTCGATTTTGTCTTCCCACTTCACGTCTGAAGACCAACACCTGGTAGGGGATTGCGAGTTCCCGTTACACTGGGCGCATGATGCACCACCTCAAGCCGCTGTGGGACGTGTTATTCCATCCGGAGCGAGCGGCACGCAAGGTCCCCCGGTGGCTGGCGGCAGTGGGACGGTTCACGTATCTGTGCGCCCAGGAGTTTAGCCGCAACCGCTGCCTGGAGAAAGCCTCGGCGCTCGGATTTCAGACCGTGTTCTCGATGATCCCGGCGCTCGCCATCGCCCTGTTCTTCTTCCAGGCGTTCGGGGCGTTCGACGAGCTGGGCGCGGCGGTGCAGCGGTTCCTGTACCGGCAGCTGAACGTCGACATGATCACGATCAGCGTGTCCGAGGTGGGCGAGCCGATTTCGCTGGCCGACAAGATCCAGGGGCTGGTCGAGGGGGCGATACGCCTGCTCCGCGCGCCCGAGGTCCGCTTCGTCTCGTTCACCTGGCTGCTCATCGCCACCATGAGCCTGGCGCTCACGATGGAACGGAGCTTGAACGCGGTCTGGGGCGCCCAGGCGCGGCGCGGACTGATCCGCCGCGTGGCGATGTACTGGACGCTGCTGACGCTGGGCACCCTGCTGCTCGGCCTGTCGATCCACGCTGCGCAGTGGTTCGGCGCCGGCTTCGGGGGCCTGGACTTCATCGTTGGCGCGCTGGTGCCGCTCACCGGCTTCTACCTGCTTTACCAGTTCGTGCCGCACGCGCCGGCACGCGCGCACGCCGCCCTGGCCGGGGCGGTCGCGGCCACCCTCCTCTGGGAGATCCACAAGATACTCTTCGGGCTCTACGTGAGCTACGCCGTCGGCTACGGCCGGCTGTACGGCAATCTCGGGCTCATCCCGCTCTTCCTGTTCTGGGTCTGGATCGCCTGGGTGATCGTGCTCA
>JBGPMX010000471.1:0-4697 GCA_041487215.1 Planctomycetia bacterium
AGGTGTCCTCGTCGAGCGGCATACGTGCCTGCCGCACGCGCTCGACCTCCGCGACCGGCTGATCGCGCACCAGCTGCAGCTGCCAGAGCTCCGAGCCGTTCACGCGCGTGCGCATCTCCAGCTCGCGTCCGATGCACCAGAAGCCGAGGATACCGATGCCGTATTTGCCCAGCATCATCTGGCGCTGGCGTTCGGCCGGGGACAGGTTGCGCTTGAATGAGTGGCCGATGTTGGTCGCGATGCGCTCCAGCGCATCAGGCCGCTCGAGCTCGGGAAAGACGCCGCGGCCGTCATCGAGGATCGACAGGATCACCTCGCCGCGGCGGCGCTGCCGGGTGATGGTGACGTGCAACGCACCCGCGTCCAGCGAGTTTTGCACCAGCTCCGCGACCGCTTTGCGCGGGTCACTCTGGCTGTGCGCGATCAGGCGGATAAGATCGAATGGGTTGGCCGGCTTGAGCCGCACGCGGCGTCCCTGGTTGCCCGGCCGCCTCGGCTGCCCGCGAGATTGGATCATCGTCCCGCCCGGGAATTGCGCTATCGGTTCTTCCGGCTGCGTGCTCGCGCCGCCCCCCGATGATACCACTCGCCGTGCCGTGCCGCAGGACACCGCCCGCCGGATCAAGCCATGGCCGCCAGCTCCGGGATCGGAGCGCCGTGGTTCAGGATGGGGATCGGACGGCCAGCGAAGTTGGGAATCGCGATGCGTTCGTAGTCGATGCCCAGGTGACGGTAGATCGTCGCCAGGAAGTCGCCCGGCCCGACGCGGCGCTCGATCGGATCCTCGCCGCGGCTATCCGTTGCGCCGATGACCTGGCCGGTGCGGATGCCGCCGCCGGCGAACAGCATCGAGCCGGCGCGTGGCCAGTGATCGCGGCCGGGCTGGACCGTGCCCGCCGGGGCGCTCGCCACCCCCCCGCCGCTCGAAGCCACGTACGAGATGCGCGGCGTCCGCCCAAACTCGCCGGTGACGATCAGCAGCACCCGCTTGTCGAGTCCGCGCGCGTAGAGGTCTTCGACGAGCGCCGAAACGGCCTGGTCGAAGTACGCCATGCGGTACGCGAGCGCCTCGAAGATATGGTGGTTGACCGCGTGATCGTCCCAGTTGGCAACCCGACCGCAGAGCGGCCCGTCGAACTCGGTGGCAATGATCTCGACCCCCGCCTCGACCAACCGCCGCGCCATCAGGCATTGCTGGCCCCACGCGTGCCGGCCGTAGCGGTCGCGCACCGCCTCGGGCTCCCTGCCCAGATCGAACGCCTCGCGCGCGTCCGGGCTCGTGAGCAGGCTCAGCGCCTGGGCCTCGAAGTCGTCGATCGCCCGCATCGTGCCCGATAGATCGATATCGCGCCGCAGCCGGTCCAGACTCTCTTTGAGCCGAACCCGCTCGATCAGCCGCGCCCCCTGCCCCGCGTCGCGCAGCCCGACGTTCGGCACCTCGAAGTCCGGCCGGCTCGGATCGCCCGTCACACAGAACGCCTCATACGACGGCCCGAGATATGCTGGGCCGGCGATGGTGAAGCTGTCGTAGCGATCCACCGGGTTGACGGCCACGTAGTTCGGGATGGACCGCTTCGGATCGTGCCGCACGTAGTTGGCGATCGTCATCCAGTCCGGGTAGATCGGCTCGAGCTTGTCCTGCGCGTCGGTGTCCCCGCCGAGCATTTGCAGAGATCCGGCGGGATGCCCCCCGCCGGTGTGCGCCAGAGAACGCACGAGCGCGTACTTGTGGGTGATCTTCGCGAGACGCGGCAGCAACTCGCTGATGTGAATTCCCGGCACGCTGGTGGCGATCGGGTGATACGGACCGCGGTAGTCCGACGGCGCGTCCGGCTTGGGATCGAATGTGTCGAGATGGCTGGCCCCGCCGCGCAGCCACACCAGGATCACTGCCGTATTCTGCTTGGCTCGAGGCGTAGCCGCGTGCGCTCGGAGCTGGTAGAGCCCAGCCAGGCCGAGCGCGCTGAAGCCGGTCAGCCCCGCGCGCAGGAACTCGCGGCGGCCGATGCCACGCCCCGCGCCGACCCGCACCGGGCCGCGACAGAACGAAGCATTGGCGCTGTTCTTGCCGGACAACATGGTCTCACCAGGAGAGGACGGCGTCTGTGGTGGGCAAATACCACTGCCCAACATATCAGACTTCGTGCATGCTTCCAATGCAACCGGCCCGGCCTGTAGTGTCTTAATTTGCCGTCGTCCATGGGATGGCACGTCCCTGAGTCCTCGAAGGGCGTGAGTGTAGGCGGGCCTCTCCGAGGCCCGCACCCCAGCGTTTCGGAGAAACGCTGCTACACTCTGGCACGCCGCTCGAGGTCTTGCGCGGGGTGCTGGGCGCGCCCAAACACGCCCTGCGACCAGTCAGGGGCGTGCCACCCATGGGCCCATGAGTGTCCCTCGCCGGTCGCTCGAGTTTGCGAGCTCCTCTCTGTCGTATCAATCTCCGTACATATTTCTAATCGGACGCGGCCGGACTATGATGCCCGGTGGGTGCCACGGCACCGAGTTTCCTCGCACCGCGCAAGTAGGCCGAGCACTCGTGGGAGAACGCGATGCCGTTCAAAGGTCTGGGACTGCACCCGAGTCTGGTTCAGGCCACGCGGGACCTCGGTTATTTCGAACCGACGCCCGTGCAGGCAGAAGCCATTCCCCCGATCCTCGCTGGCCGCGACCTGATCGCTACGGCCCAGACGGGGACGGGGAAGACGGCGGCTTATGTCCTGCCGATCCTGAACCAGCTCCTGGGCATGCCGCCACGCACCACGCGGGTGGCCGTCATCACACCGACGCGCGAGCTGGCGCATCAGGTGGCCGAGGTTCTGCGGGGGCTCGCGGCACACACGCGGCTGCGCACCGGCCTGCTCGTCGGCGGCGCCGCGATGGCTCCGCAAGAGAAGTCGCTGCGCGAGGGGTCCGAGGTGCTCATCGCCACGCCGGGCCGGCTGCTCGACCACATGCAGCGCGATCCGCGGCGCTTCGATTCCATCCAGATCCTGGTTCTGGACGAAGCCGACCGCATGCTCGACATGGGCTTCCTGCCCGACATCAAGCGCATCATCGGCCGCCTGCCGTCGCGGCGCCAGACTCTGCTGCTCTCTGCCACAATGCCCCCCGTGATCGCTCGGCTGGCTCAGGACATTCTCCGAAAGCCGGTGTCGGTTCAGATCGGCCGGCGGACCACGGCGGCCGTGGGAATTACTCAGGCCGCCTACCCGGTGCCGGAGCACCTCAAGACACCGCTGCTGCGGCACCTGCTGCGGAGTACCGAGATGCCGTCGCTGCTCGTTTTCACCCGCACCCGCCGTTCGGCCCGGCGTCTGGCACGGGTGATCGCCTCGGACGGCTTCGCGGTAGCGGAGCTGCACAGCGACCGCAGCCAGAGCCAGCGCAACCGGGCCATGGAGGGGTTCCGGCGGTGTGACTTCCAGGTACTCGTGGCCACGAACATTGCGGCGAGGGGGCTGGACGTGGAGCATATCACGCACGTGATCAGCTTCGATGTCCCGGACGTGCCGGACGACTACATCCACCGCGTCGGCCGAACGGCCCGTGCGGGGGCCGAGGGCGATGCCTTCGTACTGGTCTCGCCCCGCGAGGAGGGGGCGATGACCGAGATCGAGCGGCAGATCGGGCAGCGTCTGCCCCGCGTCCTCCTACCGGACTTTGATTACTCGCTGGCTGCCCCGGAGCCGTCGCGGCGGCCGGAGCGACACGCGCGTGGCGGACGCGACCAGAGTCGTGCCGGCGCGCCCAAGCACGGCGCCCGGCCGGCGGCTCTGCCGCACCCGACCGGGATCAAGCGGTCCGGTGCCAACGGCCAGGCGGGCGGGGTGCGCCGCAGCCAACACCGCCGTCGCTACCGCCCTTGAGAGTGCCGCAACGGAGTTGGTCTGTTTTCGTTGACTTCCCTGTCTGCCGGTTCTTGGAACGCAACGCGTTGTGCGCTTAAGAGAACCTGACAAAACCGTCTGCCACGCCCGAGTCGCTCGCGCGAAGGGCAACACTGCTCGGTTTTGTCAGACGCACTTAGAAACGACACTGTTTTGGAGCTCGACCATGACCTCCCCTTCGCTCAGCCGCAGTCATCACGCTCAGCATGCGCGCGGCACGCTCGGCTCGCTTTTTTGCCCGCCGGCTCGGGATGTGATCCGCGTCGGGTCGCGGCGTTGGTTCTTGCAAACGGGGCTTGCCGGCCTGGCGGGCCTGTCATTGCCGGGGCTGCTGCGCTCGAGCGCGGCGGCCGGCGCGGGCGGCAGTCCGAACCCGGATCGGGCCGTCATTTTGTTCTGGCTGTCGGGCGGCCCCAGCCACATCGACATGTGGGACCCGAAGCCGGACGCTCCGCGTGAGATCCGTGGGCCGTTCAGGGGGATGCCGACCAAGCTGCCCGGCACCGCGTTTTGCGAACACCTGCCGCTGCAGGCGAGCGTCGCTGACAAGCTCACGATCATCCGCTCGGTGGACTGCCGGGCCAGCGACCACACGCCGATCACGATGCAAGCGGGCAACGGCCTGGCCCGCCGCACCAATGACGGCAAGGACGGCGGCGGCTATCCCTCCATGGGTTCGGTCGCCGCCAAGTTCCGCGGCTCGAACGACCCGGGCATGCCGGCCTTCGTGGGGCTCGCCGACAGCTGGGTAGCCGACGTCTGGGGCGCCGGGCACATGGGCAGCGACTACGAGCCCGTGCGGGGAAGCGA
>JBGPMX010000472.1:0-4692 GCA_041487215.1 Planctomycetia bacterium
AGCAGCTCGTCCTTGCCCAGAGCGTAGTTGCCGCCGTGCGCGTGGTTGTAGAGCAGCGCTGGACGTCGCTTTGCCGAGCCATCCTTGGGCGTCACGACGTACGCCGGCACCGGCTCGATGCCGTTGAGATCGAGCTCGAGCGTCTCAAGCACGTACGCATCGCGCACCTCGCGCCCGAGCGGCTTGACCGAGATCGGTCGGTCGCGCGGGGGAAGATCGCCGAGCAGCGCGTACAGGTCCTTGCGAGGAGCATCCTGGTGCGGGTCGGACGTGTGCGTCATTTCTACCACGATAACGGGCCCGGCGCGCTTTGCCAGGGCAAACGGCTCTGTCTGGCATCGCACACGAGTCTCCCTTCTCTTGCGTTCTCCTGCCGACCGGTTTAGCCTCGCACGAGCGGTCGTGGGCGGCCCGTGCACTCCGTCCGCGCCTGGAAACCGCCTGAGACGCACGATGATCTGCATTTCGATCGCCCAGCAGTCACGCCGCCTGGCGCTGGCCGACATGGTGAACGCGTCGCCGCAGTGCGACCTCCTGGAGGTGCGCCTCGACCGGTTCGCCAAGGCGCCTGAGGTGGCCGAACTACTCGCCAACAAGCCGAAACCGGTCATCATGAGCTGCCGTCGGCGGCAGGACGGCGGCGACTGGCAGGGGAGCGAGGAGGAGCGGCTCGCCCTGCTGCGGCAGTGCATCGTCGGCAAAGCGGACTACGTGGAGATCGAGCTGGACGCCGCCGACCAGATCCGCAAGTTCCCGCCAGCCAAACGCGTCATCACGTATACCAACGTATCGGAGACGCCGCGCGACATCGCGCGCATCTACGCCGAATGCCAGAAGAAGAGCCCCGACGTCGTCAAGCTCACCACGCTGGCCCGCACGGCGGAGGAGGCGTGGCCGCTCGTCCAGATCCTGGCCAAACCGGCACTGCCCACCCTCGTAACCGGGCTCGGCCGCCCCGGCCTCATGCTCACCGTGCTCGGCAAGAAGATTGGCGCCCCCTGGACCTACGCCGCGCTGGAGAAGGGCATGGAGGCCTACCCCGGACAGCCCACCGTGCACGAGCTGAACACGGTGTACCACTACCGGTCGATCGACCGCTCGACGCGCCTCATCGGAGTCACCGGGTTCACCGAGCTCGAGTTCGCGACGGTGGCGGGGCTCAATGCGGCGCTGGCCCGGCTCGGCCTCCCCGCACGCTGCCTGCCGATCCAGATGGGGAGCCTGGCGTCGTTCCGCAAGGTGATGGACGCCGTGCGGCTGGCGAGCGTGGTGGTCGATGACCACTACAGGGGACCGGTGCTCGAAGTGGTGCCGCATCCCGAGGGCGCGGCCAAGGAGTCCGAAGCGGCCGACGTCCTCGTTCAAAAGGACGGCCAGTGGCACGGCTATAACACGCTCTGGCGCGCGGGCGTTGCCGCGCTCGAGGCCGCCCTTCGCGCGCGCACGCCGGCCGACAAGCCGCTCCAGGGCCGCATCGCCGTCATCCTGGGCACGAACGCCACCGCACGCAGCATGGCCTACGGCGTGAAACGGCGCGGGGGCGTGCCCATCGTGGCCAGCCGGGACGGCCCCGCGGCCCAACGCGTCGCCCAGCTCTTCGGCTGCCGACACATCCTCTACGAAGCGCTGTATAGCACCATGCACGACGTGCTCATCGTGGCCAGCGACGAGAAGGATAAGCTCAAGGAGAAGGCGCGGTCCGGCGAGTCCGGCGTGCATTCCGGGTACCTGAAGCCGAGCATGAGCGTGATGGATCTGACCACGGGCCCCCGCGCGTCGCAGCTGCTGCGCGATGCCGATCTGTGCGGCTGCGTGGTCGTCTCGCCCCGGCAGGTGCTGCTGCTGCAGCTCGAGCTCCAGGTCCAGCTCATCACCGGCCAGGAAGTCCCGCGCGAGCTCCTTGAAGAAACGCTGAACGGCGTGCTTGGCGCAGCAGACGCAAGCGCTAGTAGCTCGTTGAAAAAGTAACCCGAAGCGTCAGCGCGGCGGGCGAGTACGCGAATCGTTCGAGGAATTCGAGTCCCTCGCTTACGCTTCGGGTTAGTGTTTTCCTTTTTCAACGGGCTTATAGACGACGACGTAACTTTTTCTGCAAGCTCCTTGAAGGCAGCATGGACATGAAGATCGTGCGCTACCGGACGGCGGCCCTCGCCATCGTCAGTTGCATCGGACTGCTCGCGAACGCGGCGCGGACCGCGTCGGCGCAGGCGCCGGCGCGTGCAGCCCGCCCCGACCCCGCCGCCGAAGACCTCACGCCGGACGAGCGCATCAATATCGCAGTCTACGACCAGGCGAACCGCAGCGTCGTCAACGTCACGACCAAGGTGCGGACCGACGATTTCTTCTTCTTCACCGAACTCGAGGCGGAGGGGAGCGGGTCCGGCTGCGTGATCGACCGCCAGGGACACATCCTGACGAACAACCACGTGATCGAGGACGCCGCCAAAAACCACGGCAGCATCACGGTGACGCTGTTCGATTCGACCCCGTACGAGGCCGAACTCGTCGGCACGGACCCGCCGAACGATGTCGCCGTGCTGCGCGTCTCGGCGCCGCCGGACAAGCTGTACCCGCTCGAGCTCGGCGACTCGGCGAACCTCAAGGTGGGTCTGCGCGTGTTCGTCATCGGCAACCCCTTCGGCTTCGATCGCACGCTCACGACCGGCATCGTTTCCAGCCTGAACCGAACGCTCCCCATCGGCAACGGCCGGACCATCAAGGGGCTGATCCAGACGGACGCGGCGATCAACCCCGGCAACTCGGGCGGCCCGCTGCTCGACAAGCACGCGCGGATGATCGGCATGAATACCGCGATCGTAAGCCCGGCCGGTCAAAGCTCGGGCGTCGGCTTCGCCATCCCGGTGAACAACATCAAGCGGGTGGTGACGGAGCTGATCCGGTACCACCGCGTCATCCGCGCCGACATCGGCATCCTCGAGGTGTACGAGCAGAAGGACGGGGACCGCGGCCTGCTGATCAATAAGCTGGCGCGGGGCGGGGCGGCGGCGGATGCGGGCCTGCGCGGGCCGCGCATCGTACGCCGGCGCCGCGGGCCCTTCGAATCTCAGACGGTGGACCCCAGCAAGGCGGACCGCATCGTCGCTCTCGACGGCAACAAGGTGGCAACGTTCGACGACCTGCTCGCCTACGTCGAAAGCAAGCGGCCGGGAGACACCGTCCGGGTTACCGTGCTGCGGGACGGCGAGCGCGCCGACGTTTCCGTCCGCCTCAAACAATCGGAGTGAGAGCCGGGATGCAGCTGGCCGCCTTCCCGAAATGTTTCATGGACGCCCTGTGCGTCGAGCGCACCATGACGGTGTTCGACTGGATCAGCATGGGCGCGGAGCTGGGCGTGGAGGGCCTCGAGTTCTACGCTGGGTTCCTGACCGCCGCCGATCCGGCTTACCTGGCCGGCGTGCGCAGCGCACTCGATCGCGCCGGGCTCGCCATGCCCATGCTCTGCTACAGCCCGGACTTCACCCGGCCGGACCCGGCCGAACGGCGTGCCGAGGTCGAGCGGCAGAAGGGGGCGATCGAGCTAAGTGCCGCGCTGGGCGGCGTCACCTGCCGCACGCTGAGCGGCCAGCGCCGCCCAGGCGTGTCCCGTGACGATGGCCTGCGCTGGGTGGTCGAGTGCATCGAGCAGTGCCTGGACCACGCGGTGCAACGCGGCATCACGCTGGTCATCGAAAACCACTATAAGGATAACTACTGGACCTACCCTGAATTCGCTCAGCAGTCCGAGCTGTTCCTCGAAATTCTGGAGCGAATCCGTTCCCCGCACTTCGGCGTGAATTTCGATCCGTCGAACGCGATCCTCGCCGGGGAAGACCCGCTCAAGCTGCTCGAAGCGGTGAAGGACCGCGTCGTCACCATGCACGCGAGCGACCGCTACCTCAAGAGCGGAACGCTGGACGACCTGCGCCGGGTCGAGACCAGCGAGGGGTACGCAGCGATGCTTGCGCACGGCGAGATCGGCAAGGGGTTGAACGACTACGACGCCATCTTCCGCATTTTGCGCGGCGCAGGCTTCGACGGCTGGGTCTCGATCGAGGACGGCACGGAGGGGATCGAGCAGCTGAAACGGTCGGTGCGCTTCCTGCGCCAGAAGATGCGGAGTGCCACGTAGTACTCCGTCCCTCTTGGAATGACAGGTAGCAGCTTGTCATCCTGAGTGAAGCGAGGAACGAGCGGAGCGAAGGATTCCTCGGGTGAGCTTGTGCGCTCCATTACCGAGCGCGCCGGATCTGTCATCCTGAGCGCAGCGAGGTACGAGCGGAACGAAGGATCTGGGTGCGGTGCCTTTGCTGCTTCGCCACCTCTCCTGAGACTGAAAGACTGAAGATGAGACTGAAAGATGAGACTGAAGACATCCACCTTTTTGGGGAAATCTACGTAGTCTGCGCGGATGGCCGTGCTAAGAGACTGAAGACACCCACCTTTTTGGGGAAATCTACGTAGTCTGCGCGGATGGCCGTGCACGGAGCGGTATAATCGCGGCTGGGTGGTTCTCGCCCCGTCAACCTGCGGTGTCTGCACAGAGAAGCTTTTCTTCCCCCGCCAGTCGCCCTCAGCTTGCCGCAAAAAGGTGGGTGTCTTGTGTTGGTCACGTGAACGCTTCGGCGGCGGCGCGGGTCCCTGCCAGCCAGCGCCGCCCTGTTTTTGCACAAGGCGCCCATGAATGAAGCGATC
>JBGPMX010000473.1:0-4691 GCA_041487215.1 Planctomycetia bacterium
CCGCCCGGCGCCGCACCGGTACATCGTACCGGGCTGATCCTATTCGGGGCCGTTAATATCCCTTGGCGAACCCGTCCTTACGCGGGTCGGAGCCACCGATGAGTTTACCCGTGTCCCGGTCGATTCGAATAGCCTGATAGCCACCGAATTGTCCCGAGGCTGCGGGAACCAGACGGTGTCCGCGCCGCTCCAGTTCCTGCCGCACGTCGCTCGATATCCCGGCTTCCAGCGCCACCGTGCCGCCGCCGGCCATGCCGCGGCCCGTCGGCGTGGAAGAGCCGAAGTGGCAAAACCGCGCCGCGGCCCCCGCCGCCTGCGGGTCCATGCCGAATTCGATCATGTTCAAGAGCACCTGCGTGTGCCCCTGCGGCTGCATGTCGCCCCCCATGACGCCGAACGAGAGCCAGGGCGTTCCGTCGCGCGTGACGAACGCCGGGATGATGGTGTGGAACGGCCGCTTGTGCGGCTCGAGCCGGTTGGGGTGCTCGGCGTCGAGCGCGAACAGGGTGCCGCGGTTCTGCAGCACGAAGCCGAGCCGGCCGGGAACGATGCCCGATCCGAAGCCGTGGTAGTTGCTCTGGATGTACGAGACGGCGTTGCGGTCCCTGTCCACGACCGTCATGTAGATCGTCTCGCTCGCCGCCCGACGCGGGTCCTCGAGCGGAATCCGCTCACGCGCCCGTGCCACATCGATGAGGCGGCGGCGCCGTGCGGCGTACGGCTTCGAGATCAGCTCGCATACCGGGACATCGGCCAGCGCCGGGTCGGCGTAGTAGCGCGCGCGGTCTTCGAACGCCAGCTTCTTGGCCTCGATCAACAGGTGGAGGTAGGGGGCCGAGTTGTGCCCGAGCCCCCGAAGGTCGAACGGCTCCAGGATGTTGAGCATCTGCAGCACGGCGATGCCCTGTCCGTTCGGCGGCAGCTCCCAGACGTCGTAATCGCGGAAGCGCGTGGAGACGGGCTCCACCCACGTGCTCATGTGGTCCGCAAAGTCCTCGAGCGTGAACAGGCCGCCGGCCTGCTGCGACGCCGCGACAATCTCGCGAGCGATCTCGCCTCGGTAAAAGCCGTCCCTTCCCCGCTCGGCGATTCGCCGGTAGGTGCGCGCCAGATCCGGGTTCGTAAATCGCTCCCCCGCACGCGGCGCCTGCTTGTTCGGCAAGTAGGTGGCCGCCGTGTCCGGCCAGATCGCGAGCAACCGCTCGGCCGCCTGCCACTGCTGGGCGATCACCGGCGTAACTGGGAAACCGTGCTCGGCCGCGTTGATCGCGGGCTCAAGCAGCTCGGCAAGTGGGCGGGTGCCGAACCGCTTCAGCAGCTGGTCCCAGCCGTCGACGCAGCCGGGCACCGACCAGGAGAGCGGGCCGTCGACGGGGATCTCTTCGAGCCCACGCTCCGCAAATAATTGGCGGCTCGCCCGATACGGCGATCGTCCGCTCGCATTGAGCCCGTAAAGCTTCCGCGTCTTGGCGTCCCAGACGATCGCGAAAAGATCGCCGCCGAGTCCGCAGCTCATCGGCTCGGTGAGCCCGATCATTGCACCGGCGGCAACGGCCGCATCCACGGCATTGCCGCCGTTCTCGAGCACGCGGAGTCCCGTCGCGACGGCCAGCGGCTCGCTGGTCGCCACCATTCCGTGCGTGGCAACCGCCGGATCCGAATGAGTCGAGATCATGGCATCGGCGCTCGCCTGTCGGGCGGCGCCCAGGAAGAGCAGGGCGGTGAGGCCGAGTCCACGGAGCGTTCGAACGTCGAGCATGCGATACACGTCATCGCCCAAGGGGAGGGGACCAGATCGATCGGCGTAGGACGGACAATCCTGTCCGTCAGCGTGCGACGGACCGGATTGTCCGCCCTACAAAACCAAAGCGGAGCATGCCAGCCGCATCCGCCTTATTGAACCGCGCGGGCCGGCAGGGCACAATGACGACAGGCCGAGACCCGAAGCGGATGCGGGAGGGAACCAGGTGGCTACCAAAGAGGAACTGGCCAAGGCCTACCAGGCGTTCAAGAAGAAGCTCAAGCTCACGCAGCTCGACGACGAATCGGGCCTGTCGCGCGGCACCAAGGTCTCCAAGGTGCTGGGCATCACTCCACCTTACGGGCACCCGCCCGACGTCTGGGAAGAGCTGGTGACACAGGGGAAACTGAAACGCGAAGGAGGCGGGACGTATTCGATCGCACCTCCGCCGGGCGACCGGCGCTGAAGGCAGACTTCCCACGCAATACCGGAGCGGGGGATGGCAACGAAGCCGACCGCGGGGTAGTGTCAACGCTTTCGGAGCGTGGGGGCAGAGTCGAAGACTTCCGAAGCCTTCCCTGCGGCGCTCAAGACTGCGGCGCCCAAGACTTCGGAAGTCGGGATGCAAGCGGACACAAGCCCCCCTTGAGGCAAGATGTGCGGGGAGACAGTGGATTTTCAACTGAGCCACGAACAGACCAGGTAAGGCGTTTGGGATGCTGCGGATCCTGAGCTCACCGAAACGGCTCTGCGACGGCTGGACACGGCGCGAGTTGCTGCGCGCGGGCGGGCTCGGCCTGTTCGGGCTGAGCACGTCGCAGCTACTGGGGCTCGAGCATGCGACGGCGGCCGCGCCGCACGTGATGCCGGGCAGGCCGGCCGGGTTCGGCCAGGCCAAGCGCTGCATCCTGCTGTATCTCTACGGCGCCCCGAGCCAGCTCGACACGTTCGACCTCAAACCCGAAGCGCCGGCCGAGATCCGCGGCATCTTCAACCCGATGGCCACGCGGATTCCGGGCGTGCAGATCTGCGAGCACCTGCCGCGCACGGCCGAGCGCATGCACCTCTGCACGCTCGTCCGCTCGCTCACGCATCCCTACAACATCCACTCGGCGGCGTACACTCTGTCCGGCACGCCGATCACGGACATCCCGATGGAGCTCAACCCATCGGACTCGCGTCACTGGCCGTACTTTGGCTCGGTGCTGGATTATCTCGAATCTCGCACGGAGCCGCGGACGCGTCGTGAGCTACCAATGAACGTCGGGTTGCCGTGGAAGTTCAGCTCGCGCAGCGAGCCGTTCAAACGAGGCGGCCCGTATGCCGGGTTCCTCGGCGGCGGCTACAACCCGGTGTGGTGCGAGTTCGACGGCACGGTGCCGCGCGAAGACCCCTACCGTGGGGTCCTGCCCGAGGGACGCTTCGAGCTGTCGCAGGCGGCGTGTCCCGACCCAGACCTGACGCTGGACCGGCTGAACCGCCGCCGTTCGCTGGGGGATCAGCTCGACCAGCTCCGCCGCGCATCCGACCCGTTGAGCGCCGGCCAGAGCTACGACCGCTTCCAGCAGATGGCGTTCTCGCTGCTCACGTCGCAGAAGATGCGCACGGCGCTGGATATCGCCCGCGAGCCAATGGCGGTGCGCGAACGCTATGGCATGACGGTTTTCGGCCAGGCGGTGCTAGCCGCGCGGCGGATGGCCGAGTGCGGGGTGCGGCTGACCACGGTGTTCTGGGACGAGTACAAGGTGGCCAACTCGGCCTGGGACACGCACATCCAGCAGTGGACGCGGCTCAAGGACGAGCTCTGCCCCGGTTTCGACCTGGCATACTCCGCGCTCCTCGACGACCTCGAATCGCGTGGCATGCTGAGCGAAACGCTGGTGGTAGCCATCAGCGAACACGGCCGCACGCCGAAGCTGAACAAGGAACCGACCGGCGGCCGGGAACACTGGTCGGAAGTGTATTCGGCTCTATTCGCGGGTGGCGGCGTGCGGCGCGGCGCCGTCGTGGGCGCGTCGGACAAGATCGGCGGGTTCGTCAAGGAACGCCCGGTCTCTCCGAAGGACGTGCTCTGCACAATGTATCACCTCATGGGCGTGGATCCACGCACGGAGATCCACGACCGGCTCGGCCGCCCGCTGCCGCTCGTCTACGGCGGTGGCGTGGTCGAGGAAATGATCGGCTGAGCCCCTTCAACAGACTTCGGAAATCTTCGACTCCGCCACCAACCGACTTCCGAAGTCTCTCGGGTAGGCTCGGTCTCCAAGGAAAGACTTCCGAAGTCTTGGCGCCGCGTGGAAGACTTCGGAAGTCGTTGCCCCCAACCGATGGAAGACTTCGGAAGTCTTGGGTCCCCGCTACGGCGCGACCGCCAGGTGCGCCTCGAACCACGCCGCCATCTCGTCTTTCATCTCCGGCAGGTACTCGTGGCCGGTGTGGGCGTAGACCACGCTCCGGAATCGGTCGTCGGCCCCGAACAGGCGGTACACCGCGGCAAGCTTCTTCTCCAGCACCTCGACCCCGTCCAGCGGGGCTCCGGGATCTTCATCGCCCGAGAGCATGAGCATCGGCCGCGGCGCGACCAGGCTGTAGACGGCCTCGGTGTCGAAGTGCCGCAGCAGGCCGGGCACAAAGTAATAGATGCCGTGCGCGCGCAGGCTGCCGTGCGCGATCAGCTCGGTGTAGCGCGTGAAGCATGCGACGCCGACGATCGCCTTCACGCGCTCGTCGATTGCCGCCAGCCACCAGCTTCGCGTGCAACCCATGCTCATGCCGGTCGCCCCGATGCGGCCGCGGTCCACCTCCGGCCGTGTCTCGAGATAGTCCAGAAGCAATTGCTCGTCGCGCAGCATCATGCCCCACAGCGTGCGCCCCAGCCAAAGGTTGATCTTGAACAGGCTCATCTCCTGGGCCGAGTTCTTCTGGTCCTCGCGCGTGCCGGCCGGGCCGC